>NZ_JAVRHI010000005.1:0-6403 GCF_034105845.1 Streptomyces sp. CRN 30
CAAGACCTACTTGGTGCTGAAGGTCGCCCAGGGCGACCTGACGGTACGTGTGCCAGCGGACAATGCGGAGTTCGTCGGCGTGCGTGATGTGGTCGGTCAGGACGGGCTGGACCGGGTCTTCGAGGTGCTGCGCGCGCCGTACGCCGAGGAGCCCACGAACTGGTCGCGTCGTTACAAGGCAAACCTGGAGAAGCTCGCCTCCGGCGATGTCATCAAGGTCGCGGAGGTCGTTCGCGATCTGTGGCGTCGTGAGCGCGAGCGCGGACTCTCCGCCGGTGAGAAGCGCATGCTCGCCAAGGCCCGCCAGATCCTGGTGAGCGAGCTGGCTCTCGCGGAGAACACCAACGAGGACAAGGCCGAGGCGCTGCTCGACGAGGTTCTCGCCTCGTAGGCGCGCATCCCCGAAGCACAGCGCTTCTGAAGTGCAGCATTTCTGAAGCACAGTGTTCCTGAAGTGCAGCGCTTCTGAAGTGCAGCGTCCTTGAAGTACAGCGAGACCGCTCGGCCGCGTGCGCTGCACGTCGGCACATGAAATGCCGCGGTGCCCGATGACGTCTCTGTCGTCGCCGGGCGCTGCGGCATGTCTGTACCCGGATGCCGTCCGTACGCTTCACCCCGGGGAAGGCGCCTGAGACCTCCCCCGAGTCCTGGTGTGCCGGGCCCGGGCAGCTGTCTCGACCGATGTCACGGAAGGGTCCGGTCGGGGCGTCGCGCCCGGCACTCCCAGGGCCATACCCACGCCAGGCCAGCACACAAACCTGACAGGAACCGATGTCTGACGAATCGCGTCCCTCGCCCGCGGCCGACGCCGCCGGCACCGCCGCAGGGGCCCGTACCGCCGCCGTGATTCCCGCCGCCGGCCGGGGCGTACGCCTCGGTCCCGGAGCCCCGAAAGCCCTGCGCACGCTGGGCGGCACCCCCATGCTGGTGCACGCCGTCCGCGCCATGGCCGCCTCCCGCCTGGTCTCGCTGGTCGTCGTCGTGGCACCGCCCGACGGCGCCACCGAGGTCAAGGCACTGATCGACGCGCACGCCCTCCCCGAGCGGACCGACGTCCTCGTCGTGCCCGGCGGGGAGTCCCGCCAGGAGTCGGTGCGGCTCGGCCTGGACGCGCTGCCGCCCGAGTACGACACCGTGCTGGTGCACGACGCGGCCCGGCCGCTGGTCCCCGTCGACACGGTCGACACCGTCGTCGAGGCCGTCCGCGGCAGAGCGCCCGCCGTGGTGCCCGCCCTGCCGCTCGCCGACACCGTGAAGGAGGTCGGGCCGCCCGCCGCGCCCGGCGGCGTCGAACCGGTCGTCGCGACCCCGGAGCGGGCGCGGCTGCGCGCCGTGCAGACCCCCCAGGGCTTCGAGCGGGAGGTGCTGGTCCGCGCCCACGCGACCGTCACGGAGAACGTCACGGACGACGCGAGCATGGTCGAGCAGCTCGGCCTGCCGGTCGTGGCGGTGCCCGGCCACGAGGAGGCGTTCAAGGTGACGCGCCCGCTGGACCTGGTGCTGGCCGAGGCGGTCCTGGCGCGCAGGAGGCTCAACGATGGCTTCTGATCCCCTTCCCCCGCTGCCGCGGGTCGGTATCGGCACCGACATCCACGCCTTCGAGGAAGGGCGCGAGCTGTGGTGCGCCGGACTCAGGTGGGAGGGCGAGGGCCCCGGACTGGCCGGGCACTCCGACGCGGACGTCGTCGCGCACGCCGCGTGCAACGCGCTGTTCTCCGCGGCCGGCCTCGGTGACCTAGGGCAGCACTTCGGCACCGGGCGGCCCGAGTGGTCGGGCGCGTCGGGCACGACCCTGCTGACGGAGGCCGCGCGGATCGTCCGGGCCGCGGGCTTCCGGATCGGCAACGTCGCCGTGCAGGTCGTCGGGGCCCGGCCCAAGGTCGGCAAGCGGCGGGCCGAGGCGGAGAAGATCCTCTCCGAGGCCGCCGGGGCGCCGGTCTCGGTCTCCGGCGCGACCACGGACGGACTGGGTTTCCCGGGCCGCGGCGAGGGCCTGATGGCCGTCGCCACGGCCCTGGTCGTCGCCGGCTAGCCGATCCTCGTACGGAGGGGGCGCGTCCGGTCGGCCCGTGTCCGTCAGGGGCCGTCCCGTCGGCCTGTGTGCGGAGGAGTCGTCCAGTCGGCCCGCGTCCGGTGAAGTCGTACAGTCGGCCCGCGTGCGGGAGAGGGGCCGTGTCGGAGGCGTACGTCACGAATGCGTGGCCCCTCGCGGGAAGGTCGCGGGGCACTGGTCCCGGCGCACTACCCTGGACCCGTGACTATTCGGCTGTACGACACCAGCGCCCGGCAGATCCGTGACTTCACCCCGCTCGTGCCGGGCTGCGTCTCGATCTACCTGTGTGGTGCCACCGTGCAGGCCGCCCCGCACATCGGGCACATCCGGTCGGGGCTGAACTTCGACATCATGCGCCGCTGGTTCGCCCACCGCGGCTACGACGTCACGTTCATCCGCAACGTCACCGACATCGACGACAAGATCATCCGGAAGGCGGCGGAGCAGAACCGCCCCTGGTGGTCGATCGGGTACGCCAACGAGCGCGCCTTCAACGACGCCTACGACGCCCTCGGCTGCCTGCCGCCCACCTACGAACCGCGCGCCACCGGCCACATCACCGAGATGGTCGAGATGATGCGCGGCCTCATCGAGCGCGGCCACGCCTACGAGGCCGACGGCAACGTCTACTTCGACGTCCGCTCCCTGCCGGGGTACCTGTCCCTGTCCAACCAGGACATCGACGACCTGCGCCAGCCCTCCGCCGACGGCGAGACCGGCAAGCGGGACCCCCGCGACTTCGCCATGTGGAAGGCGGCCAAGCCCGGCGAACCCAGCTGGGAGACGCCGTGGGGCCGGGGCCGGCCGGGCTGGCACCTGGAGTGCTCCGCCATGGCGCACAAGTACCTCGGCGAGGAGTTCGACATCCACGGCGGCGGGATCGACCTGATCTTCCCGCACCACGAGAACGAGATCGCCCAGGCCCGCGGCTTCGGCGACGCCTTCGCCCGGTACTGGGTGCACAACGCCTGGGTCACCATGAGCGGCGAGAAGATGTCCAAGTCGCTCGGGAACAGCGTCCTGGTCAGCGAGATGGTCAAGCAGTGGCGGCCGATCGTCCTGCGGTACTACCTGGGCACACCGCACTACCGCTCGACCATCGAGTACAGCGAGGAGTCGCTGCGCGAGGCCGAGACGGCGTTCGCCCGGATCGAGGGCTTCGCGCAGCGCGCCGCCGAACTGGCCGGCGGGACCGTCGAGCCCGCCGCCGAGGTGCCGCCCGCCTTCGCCGAGGCCATGGACGACGACCTCGGCGTCCCCCAGGCCCTCGCCGTCGTGCACACCACCGTCCGGCAGGGCAACAGCGCGCTGGCCGCCGACGACAAGGAGGCCGCCGTGGCGCGCCTCGCCGAGGTGCGGGCCATGCTCGGCGTGCTGGGCCTGGACCCGCTGGACGCCCACTGGGCCGGGGAGAGCGACAGCGGCGAGGACCTGCACGGCGTCGTCGACAGCCTCGTACGCCTCGTCCTGGACCAGCGGGAGGCCGCGCGGGCGCGCAAGGACTGGCCGACCGCGGACGCCATCAGGGACCGGCTCGGCGAGTCCGGACTGGTCATCGAGGACGGCCCGCAGGGTCCGCGCTGGAGCCTCGGCCCGCGCTGACCGCACCGGCCAACCGAAGATCGACTGTGCCGCCCGGCCCCCCGGGCGGCACACTGCATAAGACGTACCGAATAAGACGTACCGACAGCATTCAGGAAGCGAGACACGTACTCATGGCCGCTAACAACCGCCGCATGTCCGGCAAGAAGGGCGCGCAGGTCGGCAGTGGCGGCCAGCGACGCCGGGGCCTGGAGGGCAAGGGCCCCACGCCCCCCGCCGAGATGCGCAAGGGCCACGCCAAGCAGCGCGCCGCCAACGCCAAGGTCCGCCGCTCGCAGGGCCGCCCGCCGCAGGGCAAGCGGGGCGGCAGGTCCGCCTCCGAGATGGTCGTCGGCCGCAACCCCGTGGTCGAGGCGCTGCGCGAGGGCGTGCCCGCCACCATGCTCTACGTCCAGCAGTTCATCGACAGCGACGAGCGGGTCCGCGAGGCGCTCCAGCTCGCCGGTGAGCGCGGCGGCATCCACCTCATGGAGGCGCCGCGGCCCGAGCTGGACCGGATGACCAACGGCCTCAACCACCAGGGCCTCGTCCTCCAGGTGCCGCCGTACGAGTACGCCCACCCCGAGGACCTCCTCGCCGCCGCCGCCGACGCGGGCGAGGACGCGCTGATCGTCGCCCTCGACGGCGTCACCGACCCGCGCAACCTCGGCGCGGTCGTCCGCTCCGTCTCCGCCTTCGGCGGCCACGGCGTGGTCGTGCCCGAGCGGCGCGCCGCCGGGATGACCGCGGGCGCCTGGAAGACGTCCGCGGGCACGGCGGCGCGTACGCCGGTCGCGCGCGCCACCAATCTGACGCGCGCCCTGGAGCAGTACAAGAAGGCGGGTGTCGTCGTGGTCGGCCTCGCCGCCGACGCCGAGGCCGAGGTGGGCGAGGTGGACGCGCTGAGCGGGCCGGTCGTCATCGTCGTCGGCAGCGAGGGCAAGGGACTGTCCCGGCTGGTCGGCGAGACCTGCGACTTCCGGGTGCGCATCCCCATGCCGGGCGGCGCCGAGTCGCTCAACGCCGGTGTCGCCGCGGGTGTCGTGCTCTACGAGACGGCCCGCCGGCGGGCCTGACCGGCCGCCCCGACGATCTTGACGGAGTCCGGACAGATAGCGGCGGTCAAGGCAGTGTCCTAACGTCACGTCACTCGGTTAGATGAGTGTGGACACCAGAACACCCCGCACACCCACGGGGGACCGCTCGTCGGGAAACGACGACGCTCCCGCGCTGAGCATGGTGAAGGTGCCGAGCGATCCGGCCCAGGTCATCGTCAACCACGCGAGTTTCCGCGTGCAGTTGGGTACCTCGGCGCGGCGGACCACGTCCGCGCGGATCACGCGGCACCTGAGCGCCACCCAGGACACCGCCCGCATCCCCGTCGTCGGCGCGCCCGACCGGGCGGGCGCCGTCGCGCCCGCCCGGCGCCGGGCCGTCGTCTGGAGCGGCCGGTCCGCCCCGGACGACACCGGCGCCCACCGGCTGCTCCAGGCCGTACGGGCCGGAGCGGGCCGACGCGCGGAGGAGCCCGCCGACGCGGGGGCCACCCAGGTCATCCCGCGCGTCGACGGCGGCGGCCCGCCCTCGCGCACGTACGACGGCTATGACGACGGCTACGACGACGCCCTCACCACGCAGACCCTGGAAACCCCGGTCGTGGGCGCCCAGCGCACTCCCGGCACCCCCGGCCGGACCGAGGGCACCCGGCTGCTGCCCGCCATGCGCACGGTCGGCAGCGCCTACGACGAACCCGCCTTCCAGCAGCCCGTCCACCCGGACGACTACGTCGAGGACGACGACCTCGACCCGGCGGGCACCGGCACCGGCCGCCACACCGACGACCCCGCGCGGCACGCCTACTACCCCGGCCGCCGCATGAACCTGGGCGTCGTGCTGCTCCCGCTGCGCGTCTTCCTCGGCTTCATCTCCGCCTACGCCGGAATGGGCAAGCTCTGCGACCCCGTGTACTTCGACGGCGGCGCGCGCGGCTCCATGGTCAAGTGGCTCAACACCCTGCACCCGTGGGAAGTCGCCGAGCCGCTGCGTCAGTTCGCCCTCGCCCACCCGGTCGGCTCCGGGCTCGTCATCGCCTTCCTCCAGGTCATCGTCGGCGTGCTGACCGTCATCGGCTGCTGGCAGCGCGTCGCCGCCGGGATCGGGGCGTTCCTGTCGGCGGCCCTGCTGCTCACCGTGAGCTGGAAGAGCGTCCCCGTCTACGACGCCCCCGACATCATCTATCTCGCCGCCTGGTCCCCGCTGATCATCGCCGGCGCCCCCGTCTACTCCGTCGACGGCCGCCTCGCGGGCGGTGCCTGGCGGCGTCTCGGCCCCCGCGCCGACCTCTGGGACCTGCGCCGGTACGTGCTGCGCCGCGGCGCCGTCATCACCTTCCTCGTCACCGGCGTCACCCTGCTCGTCGGCTCGCTCCTCGGCGGTGCCGTCCGCGACGCGGACCGCGTGGTCGTCCCCGGCCCCGGCGAGGCCCCGCGCAACAACCTGCCCGGCTCCGCCCTCCCGCGGGAGCCCGGCGAGCGGCAGCGCACGAGCCCCGAGGCGTCGACGCCCCCCACGCAGGGCGCCACGTCGTCCGGCGCGACCGGCCGCGCCACGGACGAGGCCGGCACCCCGGGCGCGACCCGGGACGCGAGCACCTCCGGCGCCACGACCGGCGGCGCGCCCAGCGAGACGCAGGGCGCCGTCGGCGGCGAGGCCCCGCCGCAGCAGAGCAGCCCCGCCGGACAGGCGCCGAGCACCAGCGCCGGTCCCGGC
>NZ_JAVRHI010000006.1:0-51078 GCF_034105845.1 Streptomyces sp. CRN 30
GTGGAAGGTCACCCCGTAGGCGCCCAGCTCCGACAGACGCCGCACCGACACCACCGGATCCAGCTCCGCCCGGGTCGCGTCCCCGAACGGATCCCTGCCCTGCCAGCCGACGGTCCACAGACCGAACGTGAACCTGTCCTCGGGAGTGGGCTGGTAGCTCATGCCGCGGCTCCTTGCTCGCTTGCGACTATTTCGTCATGGCACTTTACAAATTAGTATGCGGACGCATTCCTGGGAAGGGACCGGGTGTCCCCGAGGAGTGACGTCTGTGCCTTCGCAGGCCGGACACCTCGTAGAACCCCAGGTCAGAGTCGCGCGGAGCCGCGCGGAAAGAGGGAGTAGCCCGATGTCAGCAGCCGAGGGTCCGCTCGTCGTCGGCGTGGACACGTCCACCCAGTCCACCAAGGCACTGGTGGTCGACGTGGCCACCGGCCGGGTCGTCGCAAGCGGCCAGGCCCCGCACACCGTGTCGTCGGGTGCGGGCCGCGAGAGTGATCCGCGCCAGTGGTGGGACGCCCTGCGCGAGGCCCTGCGGCAGTGCGGCGAGCCCGCGCGCGAGGCGGCCGCGGTGTCGGTCGGCGGACAGCAGCACGGCCTGGTCACGCTGGACGCCCAGGGAGATCCGGTGCGTCCCGCCCTGCTGTGGAACGACGTCCGTTCGGCGCCGCACGCGCGGCGGCTGATCGAGGAGCTGGGCGGCCCCAAGGCGTGGGCCGAGCGCACGGGCAGCGTGCCCAGCGCGTCGTTCACCGTCACCAAGTGGGCTTGGCTGGCCGAGAACGAGCCGGACGCCGTCCGCGCGACCAAGGCCGTCCGGCTCCCCCACGACTACCTCACCGAGCGCCTCACCGGCGAGGGGACCACCGACCGCGGCGACGCCTCGGGCACCGGTTGGTGGGCTTCCGGGACGGAGGCGTACGACGACGAGACCCTCGCGCGCGTGGGGCTCGATCCGGCGCTGCTGCCGCGGGTCGTCCGGCCGGGCGAGGTCGCCGGTACCGTGCGGGACGGTCACGGCCTGCCGTTCGCCAAGGGCACGCTGGTCGCCGCCGGCACCGGGGACAACGCCGCCGCCGCGCTGGGCCTGGGCGTCCGCCCCGGAGTCCCGGTGATGAGCCTCGGCACCTCGGGGACGGTGTACGCCGTGTCCCGGCACCGCCCCGCCGACCCGTCCGGCACAGTGGCCGGTTTCGCCGACGCGTGCGGCGACTGGCTGCCGCTGGCGTGCACGCTGAACTGCACGCTCGCCGTCGACCGCGTGGCGGCACTGCTCCACCTCGACCGGGAGGCCGTCGACCCCGGCACCGCCGTCACGCTCCTGCCGTACCTGGACGGCGAACGCACTCCGAACCTTCCCAACGCCTCCGGCCTGCTGCACGGGCTGCGGCACGACACCACCGCCGGCCAGTTGCTCCAGGCCGCCTACGACGGTGCCGTCCATGCCCTGCTGGGCGCGCTGGAACTGGTCCTCGACGCGGACGCGGACCCCTCCGCTCCCCTGCTGCTGATCGGCGGCGGCGCGCGGGGCACGGCGTGGCAGGAGACCGTACGACGGCTCTCCGGACGTCCGGTGCAGATCCCCGAAGCCCGGGAACTGGTGGCTCTCGGCGCCGCGGCGCAGGCCGCCGGAGTGCTGACCGGCGAGGACCCGGCGGCCGTCGCCCGGCGCTGGAACACGGCTGCCGGTCCGGTGCTGGAAGCCGTGGAACGGGACGAGGCGACGCTGTCCCGGATCTCCGGAGTACTCTCCGATGCGGCCCCGCTGCTGGAGCGGGGCACGCCCGGCCGCTGACGGACGTGGTACCGGCTCGACCGGGTGGCGCGCCCACTCCACCCCGGTCGGGCAGCCGCCACAGCTCCATGGGCGCGGAACCGTCCGTCCGGCGCTTTCGACCGCCCGCCGGCCGGTGGTGGCCGGTGATGGCCGGTGGCGTCCGCGATCCGCTGGTCACCGACGACCGGCGAGCAGCCGCCGTCGACCACCGCCGACCTACCACCAGCAAGCAACCGCTCGACCGGACAACCGAACAATCGAACGATGAGGACGGCCGAGCGATGAGAACGACGCAGGATTGAGGAGGCATGACCGCACCGCCGCACTCGGCCCGTCCGGGCGGCCCCGGACGTCCCCTGCCGGACACCCAGCAGGGCATGCGCCGCCGCAACCTCTCCCGGGTGCTGCACACCGTCCGTGCGGAGGGCCCCCTCTCCCGGGCCGCCGTGGCATCGCGGATCGGGCTCACCCGGGCGGCCGTCTCGACCCTCGTGGACGAGCTCATCCGGTTTCGGCTGCTGGAGGAGCTCGGTCCTGAGCGACCGGGCAGGGTGGGCCGCCCCGGTTCCGCGCTCGCGGTCAGCGCCACCGGGCCCGCCGGGATCGGCGCCGAGGTCGGTGTCGACCACCTCGCCGTGTGCGCGGTCGACCTGCGGGGCCAAGTACGGTCCCGGGCCGTGCGGCACGGCGGCAACCGGGCCCGCTCTGCCGAACCGGTGCTCGAACAGCTCACCCGCCTGGTCCGGCAGGTCGTCGACGAGACCGAGGCGGAGGGCCTGTGGCCGGCAGGACTCGCCGTGGCCGTGCCGGGGCTGGTGGCGCGGGACGGCAGGACCGTCGTACGGGCTCCCAACCTCGACTGGCACGACACCGACCTCGGTGAGCTGCTGGCCGTGGACATGCCGTTGACCGTGGACAACGAGGCCAACTTCGGCGCCCTGGCCGAACTGTGGCTCGGCGAGCGCACGCCGCCGGACTTCGTGCACGTGTCGGCGGAGATCGGCATCGGTGCGGCGGTGGTCGTGGACGGACAACTGCTGCGCGGCACCCGCGGTTTCGCCGGCGAGCTGGGGCATGTCCCGGTCCATCCCGATGGCCCGGCGTGCCGCTGCGGCGGACGCGGCTGCCTGGAGCAGTACGCCGGAGAGGAAGCGGTCCTGCGCGCCTCCGGCCTCGCACCCGGCGAGGACCGCGTCGGCCTGCTCGCGGAGAAGGCCGAGCAGGGCGACGAGAACGTTCGGCGAGCCCTCACCGACGCCGGGACAGCACTCGGCATCGCGCTGACCGGCGCGGTCAACCTGCTGGACCCGGAGGGCGTGGTGCTGGGCGGCGCCCTCGCCGAGTTGGCGCCCTGGCTGTTGCCCTCTCTGCGGGACGAACTGGCCCGGCGCACGGCGGGTCCGGCCTGTCCGGTTTCCGTGTCCGCTCTGGGGCCGCAGGGCCCACTGCTGGGGGCCGCGCACTCGGTGGTACGGACCGTCCTGGACGATCCGGCGGCGATAGCGAAGTACGCCACGCGGACCGGAACGGGTTGAGCAAGCCCCAGCGGCTGTCCGGCCTCCGCGTGCTCAACCCTGCTTCGCCCGCACCACACATCTGCCTTGGCCTGCTCGCCCCGCTCACCTCACTCGCCTCACTCGCCCCGATCGCCTCAACCGACCCAGGCGTTCGCCGCCACACAGCTGGCCTCCACTCGATCGAGTGACGGACTTATCCACAAGCGCGCGCTTGTCCACCGAACGACGTCGGGTTCTCCCACCCAACCCTCGCTGCCCGTAACGTGATTCACGCGGAACGCAACCGCCACCCGAACGGCGGGAGCGGTCGCCCGGCCCACCTCCGTACGGAGGAGCCCTCGGGTCGCGCCCGTGCTCACGTGAGTCCGCGAGCCACCCTTGGCAGACGGCCCACCCTCTTCCCCGACGCCCCCTCCTTGCCTCCCGACTTCCCTCCCCGGGTCTCCCCCACCTCACCTCCCCCACGACCCAACGCGCCGAAAGGTGACTTCCATGGAACGCACCCGACCGCTCCCGACCAGACGACGGCTCCTCGCCGGTGGCGCCGCCCTCACCGCGGCCACCTCGTACACGCTGCTGACCGGTACGAGAGCCGGCGCACGACCCCAGGACGTCGACCACCCGACCGCGGAGTGGCAGCCGGCCAGCGGTTCGAACTACACCAAGTCCAGTCGGCCCAGCGCCTATCCCGTCGACTACGTGATCATCCACGTCACCCAGGAGACCTACGCCGACACCCTGGCCATCTTCCAGAACCCGCAGAAGAAGGTGTCCTCGCACTACGTGGTGCGCTCGTCCGACGGGCACATCGCCCAGTGCGTCCGCGAGGCCGACATCGCCTGGCACGCCGGCAACTGGGACTACAACACGCGCAGCGTCGGCATCGAGCACGAGGGGTGGGTGGATCAGCCGGAGTACTTCACCGACGCGCTGTACGAGCGTTCCGCGGCACTCACCTCGGCGATCTGCGCCAGATACGGCATCCCGAAGGACCGGAAACACATCCTCGGGCACCACGAGGTGCCGGGCAGCGATCACACGGACCCGGGCCCACTGTGGGACTGGACCCGTTACATCAGACTGGTCAATGTGATGTGACGGCAGCGGCCCAGGCCACACAGCCAGCCGTCGGCTACGGGTTCTACGGCGCTACGGGCACGGGCTACGGGCTACGGGCTACGGGCAGCCAACCGCCTACGCCGCCCACCGCCCGCCGCCCGCCGCCCGCCGCTGCGGACCGATCCCGCACCCCGCCCGCCCTCAACCGAACCCCGGGAACCACGGCGCGGATTCCGACGCCACGCCCCCTCCCACGCCACCCGGGGTTCGAAAATTCCCTCCTTCCTCCCTCGCGCACACCCTTGTCAGGGACATGAACCACTCCTACAGTCCCCCCACGGACAAGCAATGGGAGCGCTCCCACACGCCCGGTGCCCGGTGGACCGGCAGCGCTTCCGCCCTCTCACGCCCCCACCCCTCTCAGAGAGGTCCCCCGCATGCGACCGTCAGCACATCAGGCTCCCGCCCTGCGCGCCCTCTTAGGGACGCTGCTCGCCGCGCTCTCCCTCATCGCGGCGCTCACGGCGTCGACCGCACCCGCACGGGCCGCCGCCGACACCACCATCTGTGAGCAGTACGGATCGACCACGATCCAGGGCCGTTACGTCGTCCAGAACAACCGCTGGGGCAGCAGCGGCGAACAGTGCGTCACCGTGAGCGACACGGGATTCCAGCTCAGCAGAGCGGACGGTTCGGTTCCGACCAACGGCGCACCGAAGTCGTACCCGTCGGTCTTCAACGGGTGCCACTACACGAACTGCTCGCCAGGCACGGCTCTGCCCGCCCGGGTGGACGGCATCGCGAGCGCGCCCACCGGCGTCTCCTACGGCTATGTCGACGGTGCCGTGTACAACGCCTCGTACGACATATGGCTGGACCCGACGCCGCGGACCGACGGGGTGAACCGGACCGAGATCATGATCTGGTTCAACCGGGTCGGTGCGATCCAGCCGATCGGCTCGGCGGTGGGCACCGCCACGGTGGCCGGCCGCACCTGGGAGGTGTGGTCCGGGAGCAACGGTTCCAACGACGTCCTGTCCTTCGTCGCGCCGGCGGCCATCGACAGCTGGAGCTTCGACGTCATGGACTTCGTCCGGCAGGCCGTCTCCCGCGGTCTCGCCCAGAACGACTGGTACCTGACCAGCGTCCAGGCCGGCTTCGAGCCCTGGCAGAACGGAGCGGGACTGTCGCTCGACGCCTTCTCGTCGACTGTGGTGACCGGCGACGGCGGGGAACCGACCGACCCCGGGGCACCGGCGGCATGCGAAGTGTCCTACGCCACGAACGTCTGGCCGGGCGGCTTCACCGCGAGCGTCACCATAAGCAACACCGGGTCGACGGCCGTGGACGACTGGCGGCTCGGGTTCACCCTGCCCTCCGGTCAGCAGATCACCCAGGCGTGGAACGCGTCGGTGAGCGGTACCGCGGGCGCCGTCACGGTGAGCGGACCGGCGCACAGTACGCGGATCGCCGCGGGCGGAAGCCAGACGTTCGGATACCAGGGCACCTACAGCGGCGCCTTCGCCGTACCCGGCGGCTTCAGCCTGAACGGCTCCGCCTGCACCACCGTGTGACGACCCCGCCCGACCGGCCCTCGACCCCGCCCGACCGGCCCGCGGCCGATCCCGACCGACCCTGGACCCATCCCGACCGACCCCCGACCCACCCCATAGGAACAGGAGATTCCATGGCTCGACGCAGCAGACTCCTCTCCCTCGCGGCGGTACTGGCCACTCTGCTCGGCGCTCTCGGACTCACCGCGCTCTGGCAGGGCAAGGCGGAGGCGCACGGCGTGGCGATGACACCCGGCTCGCGCACGTACCTCTGTCAGCTGGACGCCATCACCGGCACGGGGGGCCTGGACCCGACCAACCCCGCGTGCCAGGACGCGCTGGACCAGAGCGGGGCGAACGCGCTGTACAACTGGTTCGCCGTACTCGACTCCAACGCGGGCGGCCGGGGCGCCGGTTATGTGCCCGACGGCACGCTGTGCAGCGCCGGCGACCGGTCCCCGTACGATTTCAAGGCTTACAACGCCGCTCGGGCCGACTGGCCGAAGACCCATCTGACGTCCGGGTCGACGATAGAACTGCAGTACAGCAACTGGGCGGCGCACCCCGGTGACTTCCGGGTCTACCTGACCGAGCCCGGCTGGTCGCCGACGACCGCGTTGAGCTGGGACGACCTGGAGCTGATCCAGACGGTCACCGATCCGCCCCAGCAGGGGTCGGCCGGGAGCAGCGGCGGGCACTACTACTGGGATGTGGCACTGCCGTCGGGCCGCTCCGGTGACGCGCTGCTCTTCATCCAGTGGGTCCGCTCGGACAGCCAGGAGAACTTCTTCTCCTGCTCCGACATCGTCTTCGACGGCGGCAACGGCGAGGTGACCGGCATCCGCGGTTCGACCGGTACGCCGGACCCCACGCCGACTCCGACGCCTGACCCGACGGACCCGCCGCACACCGGGTCCTGCATGGCCGTGTACACCGTGCAGAGCTCGTGGAACGGCGGTTTCCAGGGTCAGGTCGAGGTGATGAACCACGGGACGGAGCCGCGCAACGGCTGGGCGGTGCAGTGGACGCCCGGCACCGGTACCCGCGTCTCCAACGTATGGAACGGAGCGTTGACCACCGGCTCGGACGGCACAGTGACCGTGCGGAACGTGGACTACAACCGGGTCATAGCCGCCGACTCCAGCGTGACGTTCGGGTTCACCGCGACCTCTACGGGCAACGACTATCCGACCGGAACGATCGGTTGTGTCACGCCCTGACAGTCAACGGGACCTGATAGTGATCTAGTCTGTTCAGCGCACTCTGTCCGGCAGTACCTGTTAGGCAGTACCTGTTCGGCAGTACCTGTTCGGCACGGCTTGCCCGGTACGGAGAGGCGCCGCGCGGGTTCGCGCGGCTCCTCTTACCTCACGTGCCGGTTACAAATCGCTCAACCCCTGGTTGCCGGAGGGTTATGGGGCGACGATGGGGACATGACTCTGGCCCAGCGTGCCCTGGAGCGACTGCAGGTCTGGCCCGACCTCTCGGCGGGGCCGGCCAGTTGCGGTACCGGACAGGCGCTCAGCTCCGTGCATGACGAGATCATCCACTTTCACTCGGACCGTGACGTGGATCTCCACCTGACCCAACGGGCCATCCAGCGTTTCCACTACGACCTCGGCAGTTCCAGTGCGATCCACATGATCCCCGGTTCGCGCTGGGTGACCGTGCATCTCGACTGCGAGACGGATGTCGACCTCTTGATGAGTCTGGTCAGCATCGCGCTGAAGGCCCATCAGACGTGGCCCGAGACGTGGCCCGCCACCGAGCCGCCGTCCGGCTGCAACTTCCACCGGGTCACCGTGCTCCACCGCGACGGTGTCCTGGACGGTTGAGCGCGGCCGACGACCGGCTCCGGCGACCGGTTCCGGCGACGGGCTCCGGCGGCGGGTGCCCCCGGTCAGTGACCGGCGGGTTCCGTCGAGCGGCGCAGTCCGAGGCCCGCGAGGGCCGCGCCCGCCAGGCAGAGGACGCCGGTGACGACGACGGCCAGGTGGACGCCGTTGAGGAAGGCCTGGCCGCTGGCCTCGGTCACGGCGGCCCGCAGGGCGGCCGGCATGTCGCCGGAGACCGGTGCGACGCCCATCGCGACCGCGTCCTCGGCCGATCGGAGCTTCTCCGCCAGGGCGGCGGGGACGCCCGCGCCCGTCAGTTCGCCGGTGAGGGTGGAGCCGACCTTGCTGCTGATCAGGGAGACCAGTACGGAGGTGCCGAGCGCGCCGCCGATCTGCAGGGTGGTGGCCTGCAGGCCACCGGCGACGCCGCCGTCCCTGACGGGTGCGTTGCCGACGATGGCGTCCGAGGAGGCGGACAGCACCATGCCGACACCGAGGCCGAGGGCGACGAACGGGGGCCACATCGTGGCGTAGGAGGAGTCCGTCTGCCAGGTGAGCATGCCGAAGCAGGAGGCGGCCTGGAGCACCATGCCGAGCGGCATCGTCAGCCGGGGGCCGAAGCGCTGGGTCAGCGCGGCGCCCAGCGGTGAGGCGACCAGGGAGGCGAGGCTCAGCGGGAGCGTCCGTACACCGGCCTCGACGGGGGTGAAGCCGCGGACGTTCTGGAGGTACAGCATGACGAAGAAGATCACGCCGAGCATGACGAAGAAGTTCAGGGCGGTGATGACCGCGCCGACCGTCAGGGCGCGGCTGCGGAACAGCCGCATGGGCAGCAGCGGGTGCTCGACGCGGGTCTCGTACCAGCCGAAGACGAGCAGGATCACGACGCCCGCGGCGATGGCGCCCCACGTGCCGGCCGATGTCCAGCCCCAGGTCTCGCCCTTGACGACGCCGAAGACGACGGCGAGCAGGCCGAGCGCGAGGAGGACGACGCCGGGGACGTCGAACCGGTGGTGTCCGGTGGAGTTCTTGCTCTCCGGCAGCACGAAGGCGCTGAAGGCGAAGGCGATGACGCCGATGGGGGCGTTGATGTAGAAGACCGACTCCCAGTTGACGTGCTCGACCAGGAGGCCGCCGATGATCGGGCCGAGAGCCGTGGAGACGGCGGAGACCATGGCCCAGATGCCCACGGCCATGCCGAACTTCTTCGGCGGGAAGACCGCGCGCAGCAGGCCGAGGGTGTTGGGCATCAGCAGACCGCCGAAGACGCCCTGGAGGGCGCGGAAGACGATGACGCCCTCGATCGAGCCGGACAGGCCGATGGCGACGGAGGCGAGGGTGAAGCCGGTGACGCCGACGAGGTAGTAAGTGCGCCGGCCGAAGCGGTCGCCGAGTTTGCCGCCGAGGATGAGGGAGGCGGCGAGGGCCAGCAGGTAGGAGTTGGTGACCCACTGGAGCTGGGCGGTGGACGCCTTGAGGTCGCTGCCGATCTCGGGGTTGGCGATGGCGACGACGGACGCGTCGAGCTGGACCATGAACAGGCCGAACGCGACGGCGCACAGGGTCAGCCAGGGGTTGGACCGGCGACCGCCGGTCACCGGCGCGGCGGGGCCGGCGACGGGCACGGCGGAGTGATCCACGGACGTGGACGACATGGGACGAGCCTTCTCTACGAGGGTTCAAGGGTCTGCGGAAGCAGATAGAAGACCGGCAGCGCGCCCGGTCAGCGGGCGGTGCGGCGAAGCCGACGCGGCGACGCTTCGAGAGCGTTCACGGCGGCGCCCAGCGCACCTTGCTGTCCCTCGGTGAGGGGCGAGGGGGCGTGGCGGACGCCGTCCCGTCGGCGCTCGGCGTGACCCTGCCCGGGGTGCGGGTACTCCGCGTCGGCCTTCGGGTCCAGCGTCCGGTGCGGCGGGTGAGGACGCGCCGCGGGGCCGGCGGCCACGCGGTCGATGTCCCGGCGCGGGGAGCTGGAAGCGGTCACACGAACACTTTAGCTATACCTCTATAGGTATGTCAAAGGAGCCAATGTCGGGCCTCCGGAAGCACCCGTGGGAGTGCGTTTTCCAGCCCATTCCCGCGTCGCCCGCGGCAAGCCGCCCCCGGGGGCACCGCCTTCTGGTGCACTGCCGTCACGTCCTGCCCGACTGCCCAACAGCACACACCGGGGGCTTCCGTGACACGTCGCACCAGACCAGTACTCGCCCTCCTCGCGGCCTTCGGAGCGCTGGTCGGCGCGGCTCTCGCGGGGGCCTCGCCCGCCGGGGCGGCGCCGCGGGCCGTGGAGATCGCGCCGGGCGTGACCTATGAGGAGTTCGACCTCGCGGCGGCGAAGGGGACGACCCATGCCCATGTGCTCGACGTCGACCTGGGCGTTCCGGAGGTGGGGCTCGGACTGCTCTACCCGGGGGCCGTCGCGGCGCGGGGCACCGTCTCGCGGATGGCCGGCGACCAGGGTGCCGTGGGCGGCGTCAACGGGGACTTCTTCAACATCACCGAGAGCCAGCACCCGGGTGTCGAGGCGACCGGCGCGAGCGTGGGACCGGCGGTCGCCGAGGGCCGGGCGCTGAAGGCGGCGGTGCCGGACGGGCAGCGGTTCGGACCGGCACTGCCGTCCGGTACGACCGCCGAGGCCGTGTTCGGCGTCGGTACCGACCGCCGGGCGAGGCTCGACCGGCTCGCCCTCGACGGGCAGGTCAGCACGGACGGGGGCACGCTGCCGCTCGGCGGGTTGAACCAGTACGCACTGCCGGTGGACTCGGTGGGCGCCTTCACCGGTGACTGGGGCGCGGCTTCCCGCGTGCGCGCCACATGCGGCACCGACACGGACCGGGCCGCCGCGTGCAGCACGGACACCTACGAGGTGACGGTCCGAGGCGAGCGGGTGGTATCGGTGTCCGACACTCCCGGCAGCGGGGCGATCGCCTCCGACACGACGGTGCTGGTCGGCCGCGAGGAAGGGGCGCGGCAGCTGCGGAAGCTCGGCACCGGCGACTCGGTGCGGGTCACGCACCGGCTGGTGGCGTCCGGTTCCCAGGAGCCGTTCGGCTTCGCCCTCGGCGGCTATCCGGTGCTGTCGGGAGGCGAGCCGTCGGCCGGACTGGACGACCGTACGTCCGCCGTGCGGACCGCGGTGGGCGTCGCGGACGGGGGCCGGCGGGTGCTGCTGTTCGCGGTGGACGGCGCGGCCGAGTACCGCGGCGGGCTGACGATCGCCGAGGTGGCCGAGGCGCTGCGCGCACGGGGCGCGACGGAGGGCTTCAGCCTGGACGGCGGCGGCTCGACGACGCTGGTCGCCCGCGCGCCGGGCGCGAGTGGCGTCACGGTGCGCAACCATCCAAGCGGCGGCTCCGAGCGCGCCGTCGCGAACGGGATCGGCGTCTTCACGGACGCCTGACCCCACGAGGTCATGGTCTGAAGCTGCTGACGATCTCGGCCGTCGCGATCAGACCGCTGTTGATGGTGGGGGCCATGTTCGTGCTCGCCAGGTAGAAGCCCAGCAGCAGGCAGACGAGCGCGTGGGAGACCTTCAGGCCGCCGTTGCGCAGGAAGATCACCGCCAGGATCGCGAGCAACAGCACCACAGAGATGGAAACGGCCATCGTCAACTCCCTCCGCCACGCCGCGATGTCTGGTTCACGGCGTTCGGCCGCAAGTGTGGCGTAGCGGAGGGTTCGTCCGGGCGGCTGTGCTGTCCTCCGAACGTGTGGTGTCGTGCCGGGTGTTCTACTCCACCCCTGCCGCGCCCCTACTCCGCCCGGTGCGCGTCCAGGAACGCTTCCAGTCCGGCGAGGTCGTCGGTGTTGATGTGGTCGACGTCCGCGGCGAGCAACTCCGTCCACACCGCGTCGCGGGCCGGTCCCGCGACGTCGGGCGTGGCCCAGAACCGGACGCGCCGGCCCTGTGCGTGGGCGGCGGAGACGATGCCGCGCAGCTTGCGCCGTTCGGCGACAGGGAAGGCGCCCACGCCCTGCCAGGTGAAGTTGAGTGTCCAGTTGTCGCTGATCAGGGGGGCGAAGGAAGCCGGAGCGGCGGTGCCGAGGTCGGTGAGGCGGCCGTCGTAGAAGGCGCGCCGTTCGGTCTGGGCCTCCATGGGGACGCGGGCCGCCCGGTCGCCGGAGATCACGGCGGTGACCGGGCCGGTGCGGACCCGGCCGTGGGCGTACGAGGTGAACAGATGGCGGTAGCGGCGCAGGCGGCGGTCGAGTTCGAGGTAGGTCGAGGCACCCTCGGTCTTGATGTCGACGAGCAGTTGCAGCGGGCGCTGGTGCCCCCGGTAGACCTGGCCGCCCTGGGCACGGACGCGGGCGGCGAGCGGGTCGAGGTACAGCGCTTCGAGGGTGCGGGCCGGGTCGAGGTCCTCCGGGTCGTGGGCGACGAGGAGTTGGCCGTCGACGAGGTAGATGTCCGTCTCGACGCTGCCGAAGCGGTGGTCGAGGGCGTCGAGGAGGGGGCGGGGGTGCTCGTAGTCGTTGTGGGCGTGGGCACGCCACAACGGGCGCGGGCGGTGCGTCCGTTCGCCGGCCAGCGCGGTGCCGGCGGGCAGGGCGACCGAGACCGCGAGTGCGGCGCCGAGGGTGGTGAGGGCTCTGCGGCGGGTGGTGCGGGCCATGCTCTGCCTCCCTGGTGGGCCTTACGGGACCTCAGTGAGTATGCGAGGCGGAAGGGGTTCGGGAGCAGTGCCGTGCGGGGAATTGGCCGATGTGCCGCCACCTGTTCATTCTCACGGGGTGCGTGGACACGCGGCAGCGCCCGCCCGGACGAGGCCGGGCGGGCGCTTCTCGGGACGGTTCAGGGGGCGGGCAGTTCCACCAGTTCCGCGAGCGCCGCGTGGTGCGCGCCGGTCGTGCCGTAGGCGATCGAGTCGGCCTTGGCCCGCTTCAGGTAGAGGTGGACCGGGTGCTCCCACGTCATGCCGATACCGCCGTGCAGTTGCAGTGCCTCCCCCGCGGCGCGGACGGCGACGGGCCCGGCGTACGCCTGCGCGACGGCGACGGACACGTCCGCGTCGCGGTCGGCGGCGAGCGCGTCGGCGGCGGCGCGGGCCGCGGCACGCAGGTGGACGGTCTGGAGCCACAGGGCGGCGAGCCGGTGCTTGAGCGCCTGGAACCCGCCGACGGGCCGGTTGAACTGCTTGCGCTCCTTCAGGTAGCGCACGGTTTCGGTCAGCGACCAGTCGGCAAGGCCCAGTTGCTCCGAGGCGAGCAGTCCGGCGCCGGAGCGCAGGGCGCGCCGTACGGCGGGTTCCGCGTCGCCCAGCCGCTCCCCCGGCGCCCCGTCGAGCGCGATCCTCGCCACGGGGCGGGTGAGGTCCAGGGAGCTCAGCGGGGTGACGGTCGCGTCGGCGGCGCGCACCGCGTACAGGCCGCCGTCGTCGGCGGGGACGAGCAGTACGTCGGCGACGGCGGCGTCCGCGATGCCGGTCAGCTCGCCGCGCAGGGTGCCGTTCTCCAGCCGTACGGCGGGGAAAGGGGCGCCCGGGGCGGTGTGCAGCCCGACGGCGAGGGCACCGATCCGGCGGCCGGAGGCCAGCTCGCCGAGCAGTTCCCCGACACCGGAGCCGGAGCCGAGGCCAGATCCGGAGCCGACGCCGGAGCGGGAGCCAGTGCCGGAGCCGACGTCAGATCCGGAGCCGGAGCCGGAGCCGGACAGGGCCAGCAGTGCCTCCGTGGCCACGACGGCGCTGGTCAGGTACGGCACGGGCGTGACGGCGCGGCCCAGTTCCTCCAGGACGACGGCCACTTCGCGGTGACCGGCGCCCTGGCCGCCGTACTCCTCGGGGACCAGCAGACCGGCCAGGCCCATCCCCTCGGTGAGGGACTTCCACACCGCCAGGTCGTGCGGGGTGTCCGTCTCCGCGCGCGTGATCACGTCCGCCGGGTCGGCGTGGTCGGTGAGCAGGTCCCGGACGGCGGCGCGCAGCGCCTCCTCTTCCTCCGCGTACAAGAGATCGCTCATCGGGAGAGGTCCTTCCATGCGACGTCCTTGTCGGTACGCGGTTCCGTGGGCAGACCGAGGACCCGCTCGGCGACGATGTTGAGCAGGATCTCGCTGGTCCCGCCCTCGATGCTGTTGCCCTTGGAGCGCAGGTAGCGGTAGCCGGCCTCGCGGCCGGTGAAGTCGACCAGCTCCGGGCGGCGCATCGTCCAGTCGTCGTACAGCAGGCCCTCCTCGCCGAGGAGTTCCACCTCCAGGCCGCTGATCTCCTGGTTCAGGCGGGCGAAGGCCAGTTTCATGCCGGCACCCTCGGGGCCGGGGTGACCGGCGGTGAGCTGCTGGCGCAGCCGCTCACCGGTGAGCCGGGCGACCTCGGCCTCGACCCACAGGCCCAGCAGCCGCTGATGCAGGGCGTGGGTGCGCAGTGCGGGGCGTTCGCGCCAGGTCCTGGAGACCGGGCCGATCATGCCGCCCTCGCGGGGCAGCCGGGCGCCGCCGATCGCGACGCGCTCGTTGTTGAGGGTGGTCTGCGCGACGCGCCAGCCGTCGCCGACCTCACCGAGGCGGCGGGAGTCGGGGATGCGGACCCCGGTGAGGAACACCTCGTTGAACTCGGCCTCGCCGGTGATCTGCCGCAGCGGGCGGACCTCGACGCCGGGATCGGTCATGTCGCAGACGAAGTAGGTGATGCCGCGGTGTTTGGGCACGTCCGGGTCGGTGCGGGCGATGAGGATGGCCCAGCGGGCGAGGTGCGCGCTGGAGGTCCACACCTTCTGTCCGTCGACGACCCAGCTCTCGCCGTCCCGGACGGCGCGGGTGCCGAGCGCGGCGAGGTCGGACCCGGCGCCCGGCTCGCTGAACAGCTGGCACCAGACCTCCTCGCCGGTCCACAGCGGGCGCAGGAAGCGGTGCTTCTGCTCCTCGGTGCCGTACTGGAGGACGGTCGGCGCGGCCATGCCGAGGCCGATGCCGATGCGGCGGGGGTCGTTGTCGGGCGCGCCCGCGGCGGCCAGTTCGGTGTCGACGACGACCTGGAGGGAGCGGGGGGCGCCGAGCCCGCCGAGCCCCTCGGGGAAGTGCACCCAGGCGAGTCCCGCGTCGAAGCGGGCCCGCAGGAAGTCGAGGCGGTCGGTGGCGGCGGGCGGGTGCGCGGCCAGCAGTGCGCTCACGCGGTGACGCAGGTCGTCGGCGTCGGTCATGCCGCCTCCCCCTTCTCGGAGTCGTCCGTGACGACGGCCACCCGGCCGGTCGTCACGCCGTCGGCGACGCGCTGCACTGCCGCGGCGGCGCCGTCCAGCGACACCCGCTCGCTGACCAGGGGTTTGACGACTCCCTGTGCGGCCAGTTCGGTGAGCTGCTCGTGGCACTGCCGGACCACCGCGGGGCTCTTGGTGTTGTACAGGCCCCAGTGCAGGCCGAGGATCGCGTAGTTCTTCACGAGCGCGTGGTTCAGCGCGGGGGCGGGGATGTCGCCGCTCGCGAAACCGACGACGACGATCCGGCCCTCGAAGGCGACGGTCTTGGCCGACTGCCGGTAGGCGGCGCCGCCTACCGGGTCGTAGATCACGTCGGCGCCGTGTCCGCCGGTGGCGTCCTTCACGGCGGTGATCACGTCCTCGCTCCGCCGGTCGACCACCACGTCGCAGCCGAGCGAGCGGGCCGCCGCGGCCTTCTCCGGACCGCCGACGACGCCGATGACCCGGGCGCCGGCCGCCTTGCCGAGCTGCACGGCGGCGCTGCCGACCCCGCCCGCGGCGGCGTGCACCAGCAGCGTCTCGCCGGCCTCCAGGCGGGCCCGGCGGTGCAGACCGAACCAGCCCGTCTGGTAGCCGATGTGCAGCGCGGCGGCCTCGGCGTCGTCCAGCGCGTCCGGCGCGGGCAGCAGGGCCGCGGCGTCCGCGACGGTGTACTCGGCGAAGCCGCCGTGCGGCAGCGCCGGGGTGGCCAGGACCCGGCGGCCGTCCTCGGTCTCCGCGCAGACCTCCACGCCCGGCGTGAACGGCAGCGGCGGCCTGACCTGGTACTGGCCCCGGCAGAGCAGGGCGTCCGGGAAGTTGACGTTCGCGGCGCGCACCTTGAGCAGGACCTGCCCCTCGGCCGGGGTCGGCGGCGGGACCTCCGTGAGGCGCATCACCTCGCCCGGCTCGCCGTTCTCGTGCACCTGCCATGCCTGCATGCGGGGCCTCCACCGACTGCGTCGTCCGTCCGGGTCCACCGCATACTAAGCGGTCGCTTGCACCCGAGGGAACAGTCACCGGGGAGGCAAAGGGGCCGGACCTCAGGACCGGGCGGGCCGCGCCCGTACGTGCATCCGCTCGCCCTGCGGCCCGAACAGGCTGAGGAACTCCACCGGCCCCTCCCCCGCCGGCCCGAACCAGTGCGGCACCCGGGTGTCGAACTCGGCGGCCTCCCCGGCGGCGACCACCAGGTCGTGGTCGCCGAGGACCAGCCGGAGCCGGCCGGAGAGCACGTAGATCCACTCGTATCCCTCGTGGGTCCGCGGGTCCGGGGCGTCCTGGCCCGGGGGGATCAGGATCTTGAACGCCTGGAGGCCGCCGGGCTGGCGGGTGAGCGGCCAGTAGACCCGGCCGTGGCGCCGGATCGGCTCGGACCGCACCCGGGGGTCGCCGACCGGCGGGGCGCCGACCAGTTCGTCCAGCGGCACCTGGTGGGCCTGGGCGATCGGCAGCAGCAGCTCCAGGCTCGGCTTGCGCAGCCCCGATTCCAGCCGGGAGAGGGTGCTCAGGGAGATCCCGGTCGCCTCCGACAGCCCGGCGAGGGTCACCTCGCGCTCCTTGCGCAGCTGGCGCAGGCGCGGGCCGACCCCCGCGAGAACATCGTCCGTCGTCATGCCCTTATTGCAGATACAGCAAATCCATTTGTCAATACGGCACCTTCGGAGCGACCTTCTGGTCAGGAGGTGGTCACCGTGACCGAGAGCAACGAGAAGCAGTACCTGGATGACACTTTCGACGTGATTGTCATCGGCGGCGGCTCCGCCGGTCTGTCCGCCGCGCTGACCCTGGGCCGCGCACGGCGCCGCACCCTCGTCGTCGACGCCGGCGAACCGCGCAACGCGCCCGCCGCCCACATGCAGGGCTATCTGTCCCGGGACGGGATGTCCCCCGCCGAGTTCCTGGCCGTCGGCCGCGAGGAGATCGCGGCGTACGGCGTGGAACTGGTCCGCGACCGGGCCGTGAGCGTCTCCGAGAACGCCGGGGGCACCAAGGGCGAGGACTTCGCCGTGGAGCTGGCAGGCGGCCGCACCGTGCGGGCCCGGCGGCTGGTCGTCACCACCGGGCTGAAGGACGAGCTGCCGGCGGTGCCCGGAGTGGCCGAGCGGTTCGGCCGGGACGTGCTGCACTGTCCGTTCTGCCACGGCTGGGAGGTGCGCGACGAACGGTTCGGCGTGCTCGCCTCCGGTCCGACGAGCGCGCACCAGGCGCTGATGGTCTCCGGCTGGTCGGACGACGTGACCCTGTTCCTGCACCACGTCAACGAGTCCGAGCTGTCCGACCAGGACCTGCGCAGGCTGGCCGCGGCCGGGGTGAAGGTCGTGCCCGGCGAGGTCGCGGAGCTGGTCGTCGAGGACGACCGGGTCACCGGCGTACGGCTCGCGGACGGATCGGCGCACGCCCGTTCGGTGCTGTTCGTCGCGCCGCGCGCCGTGCCGCGGACCGGCCTGCTGGAGCAGCTCGGCGCCGAACTGACCGAGACCCCGTTCGGTTCGTACCCCGTCGTCGACGCGACCGGCCTGACCAGCGTGCCGGGGGTGTGGACCGCCGGGAACGCGAGGGGCTTCGGGGAGCAGGTCGTGCACGCGGCCAGCGGCGGCTACCGCGCGGCGACGGCGATCGTCGGCGACCTGATCATGTCGGACCTGGACGTCTCTCTCCCCGACGACCAGGACGCTTCCCTCCCCGGCGACGACCAGGTGTGAGGCGGGCCCTCCCGGTGCACCATGAAGGGCATGCTGCTGGCCCGGTTGGCGCAAGTGTCCCGGGAGGTCGCCGCCACCTCGGCGCGGTCCCGGAAGACCGTCCTGCTCGCGGAGTTGTTCCGGGAGGCGGAGCCGGACGACGTGCCGGTCGTCATCCCGTACCTGGCGGGGCGGCTCCCGCAGGGGCGCATCGGCGTCGGCTGGAAGGTGCTCGGCCGGCCGGTCGAGCCCGCCGCGGCTCCCGCGCTGACCGTGCGCGCGGTGGACGCCGCGCTCACCCGGCTCGCCGCCGTCTCCGGTCCCGGCGCGCAGGCCGAGCGGGTCAGGCTGGTCGGCGAGCTGATGGGCGCGGCCACCGAGGACGAGCAGCGTTTCCTGCTCGGGCTGCTCACCGGCGAGGTCCGGCAGGGCGCCCTGGACGCGGCCGCGGTGGAGGGACTCGCGCAGGCCACCGGGGCGGACCCGGCGGACGTGCGGCGGGCGGTGATGCTGGCGGGCTCCCTGCGGACGGTGGCCGAGGCGCTGCTCGCCGAGGGTCCCGGGGCGCTCGGCCGGTTCCGGCTCACCGTGGGCCGCCCGGTGCTGCCGATGCTGGCGCACAGCGCCTCCTCGGTGGCGGAGGCGGTCGGCAGGCTGGGCGCCTGCGCGGTCGAGGAGAAGCTCGACGGCATCCGCGTACAGGCGCACCGCGACGGGGAGTCCGTACGGCTGTACACGCGCACCCTCGACGACATCACCGACCGGCTGCCCGAAGTGACCGCGGCGGTGCTCGAACTGCCCGGTGACCGGTTCGTGCTGGACGGGGAGGTCATCTCGTTCGGGCCCGACGGGCGGCCGAGGTCGTTCCAGGAGACCGCCGGGCGGGTGGGTTCGCGCACGGACGTCGCCGCGGCGGCCCGGGAGGTGCCGGTCTCCCCCGTCTTCTTCGACGCCCTGATGGTCGACGGCCGCGATCTGCTCGGCCTGCCGCTGACCGGGCGGCACGCGGAGCTGGCCCGGCTGGTCCCGGAGCCGATGCGGGTGCGGCGCCTGACCGTGCCGGGGACCGAGAACGTGGCGGCGGCGGAGAAGTTCCTCGCCGTCACGCTGGAGCGCGGCCACGAGGGCGTGGTGGTCAAGGGCACCGACGCGGCGTACAGCGCCGGGCGGCGCGGGGCGTCCTGGCTGAAGGTGAAGCCCGTGCACACGCTGGACCTGGTGGTCCTCGGTGCCGAGTGGGGGCACGGCCGGCGCACCGGCAGGCTCTCCAACCTGCACCTGGGCGCCCGCGCCGCCGACGGCTCCTTCACCATGCTCGGCAAGACGTTCAAGGGCATGACGGACGCGCTGCTGGCCTGGCAGACGGAGCGGCTCGGTGAACTGGCCGTCGAGGAGCACGGCTGGGGCGTGACCGTCCGCCCCGAACTGGTCGTCGAGATCGCCTACGACGGTCTGCAGCGCTCCACCCGCTACCCGGCCGGCGTCACCCTCCGCTTCGCCCGGCTGCTCCGCTACCGCGACGACAAGCGCCCGGAGGAGGCGGACACGGTGGAGTCCCTCCTCGCGGCCCACCCGGAGGTGCGGCCGTGAGGCGCAGCGCCGGGCTGCTGCTCTTCCGCCGTACCGCCGAGGGCGGCACGGAGGTGCTGCTCGGTCACATGGGCGGCCCCTTCTTCGCCCGCCGCGAGCAGGGCGCGTGGACGGTCCCGAAGGGCGAGTACGAGCCGGACGAGCCGGCGTGGGACGCGGCGCGCCGCGAGTTCGAGGAGGAACTGGGGCTGGAGCCGCCCGAGGGCGCGGACGCCGTTCCCCTGGGCGAGGTCCGCCAGTCCGGCGGCAAGACCGTCACCGTCTGGGCGGTGGAGGCCGACCTGGACCCGGCGGCGGTCGTCCCCGGCACCTTCCGGATGGAGTGGCCGCCGCGCTCGGGCCGGATCCAGGAGTTCCCGGAGCTGGACCGCGTCGCGTGGCTCACCCTCGACCGGGCCCGCGAGGTGATCGTCAAGGCCCAGACCGCGTTTCTCGACCGTCTGGCGGAGCACTCGCACCGATGAGTCCGTGTCACCCGCACGGACCCGCAGGACGAGTCCCTTCGCGTTGCGGCCCCCGGCGCCCCGCGCGAAGGTGCTGAGTACAGAGCGCCCCCAGGAGGTCGGCCATGCCCATCGCGACGGTGAACCCGGCGAACGGCGAGACGGTCCGGACGTACGAGGCCATGGACGAGGAGGAGGTCGAACGGCGGCTCCAGCTCGCCGAGGCCACCTTCCGTACGTACCGGACGTCGTCGTTCGACGAGCGGGCCCGGCTGATGCACCGGGCGGCCGACCTGCTGGAGAAGGACCAGGAGGAGATCGGCAAGGTCATCACCCTGGAGATGGGCAAGCCGGTCAAGCAGGCCCGCGCCGAGGCCGCGAAGTGCGCCAAGGCGATGCGCTGGTACGCCGACCGGGCCGCCGGGCTGCTGGCCGACGAGGAGCCGGACGAGGCGGACGTGCGCGACTCGGGCGGCTCCCGGGCGCTGGTGCGCTACCGGCCGCTCGGGCCGGTGCTCGCGGTGATGCCGTGGAACTTCCCGCTGTGGCAGGTGATCCGGTTCGCGGCGCCCGCGCTGATGGCCGGCAACGTCGGCCTGCTCAAGCACGCCTCGAACGTGCCGCGGACCGCCCTGTACCTGGAGGACCTGTTCCACCGCGCGGGTTTTCCCGAGGGCTGTTTCCAGACCCTGCTGATCGGCTCCGCCGCGGTCGACGACATCCTGCGCGACGAGCGGGTGAAGGCTGCCACGCTGACCGGCAGCGAGCCCGCGGGCCGCGCGGTCGCCTCCACCGCCGGAGAGATGATCAAGAAGACGGTGCTGGAGCTGGGCGGCAGCGACCCGTTCGTCGTCATGCCGTCCGCCGACATCGACCGGGCGGCCGAGGTCGCGGTGACCGCGCGCGTGCAGAACGCCGGGCAGTCCTGCATCGCCGCCAAGCGGTTCATCGTGCACGCCGACGTCTACGACGCCTTCGCGGAGCGGTTCGTGGCCGGGATGAAGGCGCTCAGGACCGGCGACCCGATGGACGAGGACACCGATGTCGGGCCGCTCTCCAGCGAGCAGGGCGTCGACGACCTGGCCGAGCTGGTGGACGACGCGGTACGCGGCGGGGCGACCGTGCTCTGCGGCGGTGAGCGCCCCGACGGGCCCGGCTGGTTCTACCCGCCGACCGTGCTCGCCGACATCACCCGTGAGATGCGCGTCCACAACGAGGAGACCTTCGGCCCGGTCGCCACGCTGTACCGCGTGGCCGACCTGGACGAGGCCGTGCTGCTCGCCAACGACACCGGGTTCGGGCTCAGTTCGAACGTGTGGACGCGCGACGACGCCGAGGTCGACCGCTTCGTACGGGACCTGGAGGCGGGCGGCGTCTACCTCAACGGCATGACCGCCTCGCACCCGGCGCTCCCGTTCGGCGGTGTCAAGCGGTCGGGCTACGGCCGTGAGCTGTCCGGGCACGGAATCCGGGAGTTCTGCAACATCACCACCGTATGGCACGGAGCGTGAGACATCCGCGACTACGATCCTCTCCTGTGACCCGCGAAGTGACCCTCCCCCTGATCGTCGACGACCGCGGCACCCTGCAGGTGTCCGCTGCGGACGTGAGCAAGCTGCTGCGCACGGTGGGCGGACGGTGGCTGCGTCTGGTCGAGACCGGCGAGGACGGCCGGCTGGACGAGGACACGGTGGCGGCCCTCACCATCGAACTGGCCAAGCTGGCCGACCGGATCGACGTGGCCTGCATCGCCCACAGCAGCGGACAGTCTTCCTAGGACTTCTGAGCAAGCCCCTCGGTGGTCTCCTCGGCGGCCCCGGGCCGCTCCAGTTCCCACAGGCTCTGCCAGAACATCGCCTCGTACGCCTGGAGCAGCCGTCCGTAGCGGTGCACGAGGTCCTCGCTGACCGGTCCGCCGTCCAGGCCCGCCTGGACGGCGGCCGTCGCCGCGTGCTCCAGGTCGGGGTCGGGTGCGGCGAAGAAGTCGAAGAAGGCGCACGCCTCGTCGGTGAAGCCGTGGTGCCGGCGCAGCGCGTTCCCGACGGTCGCGCAGTAGCCGCCCCAGGCGGAGAAGTTGGCGTGCAGCGCGAGGACGGTCTCGGCGGGCGACCCGTTGAGCGCGAGCCACGCCACGTAGGCGGGGTAGGCCTGGCAGCCCGGCAGCGGCTCGTGGGCCACCGTCCGGCTCTCCCCGACGCCGCAGGCCGTGGCGAACGCCTCCAGTTTCCGCGCGGCGAGGGCCTCGCCCCGGGCGAGCGCGGTGAAGTACGCGGCGAGCGGCGGCGTTCCCTCGGTCCGGTGCGCCAGGTAGACGAAGGCGCGGTGGTCGGAGTCGATCACCCAGCGCTGTTCCAGGGCCAGCGCGGCGAGGGTCTCGGGGCCCACCGCGCCGCGCGCCACCGCAGGGAGGAGCCGGTTGGTCCGGGGGTCGGGGGCCAGCTTCCCGGTGGTGGTCTCCAGCAGTCGCCGTGCCGTCGCGCCCATCGCTTCCTCCGTCGCCTGCGCCGTGCGGTTCCGCGTCCACCTCACACGGTCCCCGAGACGGAGTAACCCCGCGAGAGATCGGCGTCCCGGCGGGTGAGTGTGGGAGGAACACCCCAGAGGTGTGGACCATTTCTGACCGGGGGGCGCGAGCCCTTCCGGACGGCGAAAGCAGGCACGGTTCATGGCGACTTTGTGCAGACCCTCGGTGTCCGTCCCGGAGCACGTGATCACGATGGAGGAGACGCTTGAGCTGGCGCGGGAGCGCCACGCCGACCACCCCAACCTGCCGCTGGCGCTCCGGCTGATCGAGAACACCGGCGTCCGCACCCGGCACATCGTGCAGCCCATCGAGGAGACCTTGAAGCACCCCGGCTTCGAGGACCGCAACAAGCTCTACGAGGCCGAGGCCAAGGCCCGGGTCCCCGACGTGATCCGGCGGGCGCTGGACGACGCGGAGCTGCTGCCCACGGACATCGACGTGATCATCTACGTCTCGTGCACGGGGTTCATGATGCCCTCGCTCACGGCGTGGCTGATCAACGAGATGGGCTTCGACAGCACGACCCGGCAGATACCCATAGCCCAGCTGGGGTGTGCGGCGGGCGGCGCGGCGATCAACCGGGCGCACGACTTCTGCACGGCGTACCCCGAGGCCAACGCGCTGATCGTGGCCTGCGAGTTCTGCTCGCTGTGCTACCAGCCCACCGACATCGGCATCGGCTCGCTGCTCTCCAACGGCCTTTTCGGCGACGGCATCGCCGCCGCGGTGGTCCGGGGCCGGGGCGGCACGGGCGTCCGGCTGGAGCGCAACGGCTCGTACCTGATCCCCAGGACCGAAGAGTGGATCATGTACGACGTGAAGGCGACCGGCTTCCACTTCCTGCTGGACAAACGGGTGCCGGCGACGATGGAGCCGCTCGCCCCCGCGTTGATCAGGCTGGCCGACTCCCACGGCTGGGACGCCACCGACCTCGATTTCTACATCATCCACGCGGGCGGCCCGCGCATCCTGGACGACCTGAGCAAGTTCCTCCAGGTGGAACCGCACGCGTTCCGGTTCAGCCGGGCGACGCTGACCGAGTACGGCAACATCGCCAGCGCCGTCGTCCTGGACGCGCTGCGCCGGCTCTTCGACGAGGGCGGCGCCCCCGACCGGGCGCGCGGGCTGCTGGCCGGATTCGGACCGGGCATCACCGCGGAGATGTCACTGGGCCACTGGCAGACGGCGGACGAGACACAGGGCGTGAGACGAACGTGAGCGACGAGACGATCCCCCGGACCCTCCCCGTACGGGACTGGCCGGCCCTTGACCTGGCCGGCACCGACTACGACCCGGTGCTGCGGGAGCTGACCGCCGAGGGCCCCGTCACCCGGATCTCGCTGCCCAACGGCGAGGGCTGGGCCTGGCTGGTGACCCGGTACGACGACGTGCGGCTGGTCACCAACGACCCCCGGTTCGGCCGCGCGGCCGTGATGGAGGGGCAGGTCACCCGGCTCGCCCCGCATTTCATCCCGTCGCCGGACGCGGTCGGTCTGCTGGACCCGCCCGATCACACGCGGCTGCGCCGCTCGGTGGCCGCCGCCTTCACCGCCCGGGGTGTGGAGCGCATCCGCGAGCAGTCCCGGGCCCTGCTCGACGAGCTGGTCGACGCGATGCTGGCCCAGGGGCCGCCCGCCGATCTCACCGACGCGGTGCTCGGCCCGTTCCCCATCGCGGTGATCTGCGAGCTGATGGGGGTGCCCGCGGCCGACCGGCACTCCATGCACACCTGGACCCAGCTGATCCTCTCCTCCTCGCACGGCGCCGACGTCAGCGAGCGGGCCAAGCAGGAGATGGGCGCCTACTTCTCCGATCTGATCGGGCTGCGCGAGAACAGCACGGGCGAGGACGTCTCCTCGCTGCTCGGCGCCGCCGTCGGCCGGGGCGAGATCACGCTCCAGGAGGCCGTGGGGCTGGCGGTGCTGCTGCAGATCGGCGGCGAGGCGGTCACCAACAACAGCGGGCAGATGTTCTTCACGCTGCTGACCCGTCCCGCGCTGGCCGGCCGGCTGCGCGCGGAGCCGGAGATCCGGCGGCAGGCCATCGACGAACTGCTGCGCTGGATCCCGCACCGCAACGCCGTGGGCCTCGCCCGGATCGCGCTGGAGGACGTGGAGGTCCAAGGGATCACGATCCGGCGCGGCGAGCCGGTCTACGTCTCCTACCTGGCCGCCAACCGGGACCCCGAGGTGTTCGCCGACCCGGAGGACATCGACTTCTCGCGCGTCCGGAACCCGCACGTGGCGTTCGGTTTCGGCCCGCACTACTGTCCGGGCGGGATGCTGGCCCGGCTGGAGTCGGAGCTGCTTGTCGACGCCCTCCTTGACCGGGTGCCGGGGCTGCGGCTCGCGGTGCCGCCCGAGGAGGTCCCCTTCAAGAAGGGCGCGCTGATCCGCGGGCCCGAGGCCCTGCCGGTCACCTGGTGAGCCGACGATGACGGCGACGGAGGGGCTGCTGGTGCCGCCGGGGCACGGCCGGGTGGTCGAGGCCCCGGCGCAGCACGTGACCTTCAAGGTGACGGGCTCGCACTCGCGCACGGCCTCGACCTTCGAGGTGATCGTGCCGCCCGGCTTCGACGTCGGCGCCCATGTGCACACCCGCAGCGAGGAGCTGTTCTACGTCCTGGAGGGCGAGCTGGACGTCCTCGCGTTCGAGCCGCGGGTGCGCACCCCGGACAGCTGGCGGCACTGGGAGTCCGGCTCGGGGAACCGGGTGGTCCGCGCCGGCCCGGGGACGGTCATCGTCGTCCCGCCGGGGTGCCCGCACGCGTTCGCCAACCCGACGGACACCCCGGCGAAGATGTTCTTCCAGGCCAGCCCGCCCCCGGACCACGAACGCTACTTCGAGGAACTCCTGGAGATCCTCCAGTCCGGCGGCCCCCCGGACCACGAGGCGATCGAGGCGCTACGGACCAAGTACGACATCCAGCAACTCACACCGCTGAAACACGGCTGAGGGGGGGCGGCGCCCCGCAAGGGGCGCGGGGAACTGCGCGCCCAGCCACGCACAGCCCGCTGACCGCATCGCACAGCCCCCCGACGGCGCTACCGGATGGACATCCCCGACAACGTCCGGGCGATCACCAGCCGCTGGATCTCACTGGTCCCCTCGAAAATCGTGTAGATCGCGGAGTCACGGTGCATCCGCTCCACGGGATACTCCCGCGTGTACCCGTTGCCGCCCAGGATCTGGACCGCCTGGGCGGTCACCTTCTTCGCCGTCTCGCTCGCGAACAGCTTGGACATCGACCCCTCGGCGGCCGTGAACGGCTTGCCGTTGATGGCCATCCAGGAGGCGCGCCACACCAGCAGCCGGGCGGCGTCGACGGACGTGCGCATGTCGGCGAGCTGGAAGGCGACGCCCTGGTTGTCGATGATCGGCCGGCCGAACTGCTCACGGGTCTTGGCGTATTCGAGGGCGACCTCGTAGGCGGCGCGCGCCGTGCCGACGGCCATGGCGCCGACGGCCGGGCGGGACGCCTCGAAGGTGGCCATCGCGGCGTTCTTCAGACGCTCGCCGCCCTTCTTGGCCTTCTCCCGGGCACGGGCGAGGCGCGCGTCCAGCTTCTCCTTGCCGCCGAGCAGGCAGGAGCCGGGGACGCGGACGCCGTCGAGGACGACCTCGGCGGTGTGCGAGGCGCGGATGCCGTGCTTCTTGAACTTCTGGCCCTGGGAGAGTCCGGGCGTGCCCGGCGGGACGATGAAGGAGGCGTGGCCCTTGGAGCCCAGCTCCGGGTCGACCACGGCGACGACCACGTGGACATTGGCGATACCGCCGTTGGTCGCCCAGGTCTTGGTGCCGTCGAGCACCCACTCGTCCTTGGCCTCGTCGTAGACGGCACGGGTGCGCATGGCGGACACGTCGGAGCCGGCGTCGGGCTCGGAGGAGCAGAAGGCGGCGACCTTGACGTCGTTGACGTCGCCGTACATCTGCGGGATCCAGGTGCCGATCTGCTCCTCGGTGCCGTTGGCGAGGACGCCGACGGCGGCGAGGCCGGTGCCGACGATCGACAGGGCGATGCCCGCGTCGCCCCAGAACAGCTCCTCCATGGTCATGGGGATGCCGAGGCCGGTGGCGTCGAAGTACTGCTGGGCGTAGAAGTCGAGGGAGTAGATACCGACCTTGGCGGCCTCCTGGATGACCGGCCAGGGAGTCTCCTCACGCTCGTCCCATTCGGCGGCGGCGGGACGGATCACGTCGGCGGCGAAGCCGTGGAGCCAGTCCCGGACCTCCTTCTGTTCGTCGTTGAGCTCCATGGTGAACTCGGCCATGTCCCCTCCAGTGACGCACGTACGTGTTACTAACGGTAACCCACTACCGGGGACAGAGTCTGTTACCCGCGAGTAAGAAAAGTCAACTCCCCGCCCCGGTCGGCAGCCCGTTCGATCACCTGCGGGCGGTGAGTGCTAGTTTGCGCAGGCGTCACCGAACCGGCACAGGTGGGGAGAGCACATGGAGACCAGGCAGCGGACCGATCAGCAGCGGTCCGCCGACCGGCGACGGAAAGAGCTGCTGGAGGCCGCCGACCGGGTGGTGCTGCGCGACGGGCCGCACGCCTCGATGAACGCCATCGCAGCCGAGGCGGGCATCACCAAGCCGATCCTCTACCGGCACTTCGGCGACAAGGGCGGTCTCTACGCCGCGCTGGCCCAGCGCCACACGGACGCCCTCCTCGACTCGCTGCGCGCGGCCCTGGACGCCCCGGCGGAGCGGCGGGAGCGCGTCGAGGCCACCCTGGACACCTACCTGGCGGCCATCGAGGCCCGTCCGCAGGTGTACCGGTTCCTGATGCATCCGGCGGACAGCTCCCAGGGCGAGACCGGCTTCGACGTCGGCAAGCACTCGGCGCCGCTGCTGCGCCGGATGGGCGAGGAACTGGCCCGGGTCATCGAGGAGCGCCTCGACCTCGGACCGGGCAGCCAGCAGCTGGCCCGGGTGTGGGGGCACGGGATCGTCGGCATGATGCACGCCGCCGGCGACTGGTGGCTCGGCGAGCGCCCCTGCTCGCGCAAGGAGTTGGTCAGCAGCCTGGCCGACCTCCTGTGGGGCCGGCTGGCGGCGGCGGGCGACCGGGTGGGCGGCCCCGGCTTCTGAACTACGGGGCCGGGTCCGGCCGGCCCCACGGTGCCCTGGCGGCCTGCCGCTCCACCCGGTGCCGCCGCCACCCCGTGAGGTGATCGACGTACAGACGGCCCTCCAGGTGGTCGTGCTCGTGCTGGAGGCAGCGCGCGAAGAAACCCGTCCCGTGCACGGTGACGGGCTCCCCCGTCGCCGTGAACCCCTCGACGACGGCGTGGTCGTGGCGCTCGGTCCCGGCCTCCAGGCCCGGCAGGGAGAGACAGCCCTCGGGCCCGCGCACCACCACCCCGTCGGTCTCGACCAGCCGCGGGTTGACCACGTGGCCGAGGTGGCGCACGTCCTCGTCGTCCGGGCAGTCGTACACGAAGACCCTGAGCGGCTCCCCGATCTGGTTGGCGGCCAGGCCCACGCCGCGGGCGGCGTACATGGTGGCGAACAAGTCCTCCACGAGGGCCGAGAGTTCGGGGCCGAAGTCGGTGACCTCCCGGCACCGCTCGCGCAGTACCGTGTCTCCGAGCAGGGTCAGGGGCCGGACGCGCCCGCGGGCGCCCGGGATCGGGCCGTGTCGCATGGCCGCAAGGGTACGGGCCCGTCCGGCACCGCCCGCGCGCCCCGTGAGGCACCGCCCGCGCGCCCCGCTCGGCGCACCCGCCGCGTCCCGCTCGCCGCGCAGCCGCGGGCCGCGATTCGGGAGTGGGATTGGATCTCGATAGGCTGAGGTCCACACCACGTGGCCGTCAGGCTCCCCAGCTTCAGGCGCGGCGCGTACGCAAGGAGGATCGAGAACTGATGGCAGGCAACTCGGACCCGCTCACGCCGCGGGCCAAGCTGGCCGTGACCGCCGGCAAGGCGGTCGCGGCGGCATCCCGTGCCGCGGGACGCGGCAGCGGTTCGGTGATCGGCGGCAAGGTCGCACTGCGGCTCGACCCCGACCTCCTCGCCCGGCTCGCCCAGCACCTGGACGTGACACTGGTCTCGGCGACCAACGGCAAGACCACCACCACCCGGCTCATCGCCGAGGCGCTCAAGGCCGCCGGTCCGGTCGTGTCCAACGCGCTCGGCGCGAACATGCCGGCCGGCATCACCTCGGCGCTGGCGAGCGGTTCGGACGCCCGGTTCGGCGTCATCGAGGTCGACGAGAAGTACCTCGTCGGCGTCGCCCAGGCCACCGAGCCGAAGTGCATCGCCCTGCTCAACCTCTCCCGCGACCAGCTCGACCGCGCCGCCGAGACCCGCATGCTCGCGGAGAACTGGCGCGAGGGCCTGGCCGGCACCAAGTCCGTCGTCGTCGCCAACGCCGACGACCCGCTGGTGGTCTGGGCCGCCTCCTCCTCGCCCAACGTGATCTGGGTCGCGGCCGGGCAGATGTGGAAGGACGACGCCTGGTCCTGCCCGTCCTGCGGCGGCGTGATGCAGCGCCCCGGTGACGACTGGTTCTGCGGCGAGTGCGGCTTCCGCCGGCCCACCCCGAGCTGGGCGCTCTCCGGCGACCACGTCCTCGACCCGCACGGTTCGGCCTGGCCGATCCACCTCCAGCTCCCCGGCCGCGCCAACAAGGCCAACGCCGCCTCCTCGGCGGCCGTCGCGGCCGTCTTCGGGGTCCCCCCGCAGGTCGCCCTGGAGCGGATGTACCAGGTCCAGGCGGTCGCCGGACGCTACGACGTGGTCCAGTTCCAGGGCCGCGACCTCCGGCTGCTGCTGGCCAAGAACCCGGCCGGCTGGCTGGAGACCTTCTCCCTGATCGACCCGCCGCCGACCCCGGTGATCCTCTCGGTGAACGCGCGCGGCGCCGACGGCACCGACACCTCCTGGCTGTGGGACGTCGACTACACGCGGCTGACCGGCCACCCGATCTGCGTGCTCGGCGACCGCAAGCTGGACCTCGCGGTCCGCCTGGAGGTCGCGAACCAGCAGTTCCAGGTCTGCGACAGCCTCGACCAGGCGGTGCAGCAGTGCCCGCCCGGCCGGATCGAGGTCATCGCCAACTACACCGCGTTCCAGGACCTGCGCCGCCGCGTCGGCAACTGACCACGACACCTGTAGGGAAGTGAAGTGAGCGACAACCAACTGCGGGTCGTCTGGATCTACCCGGACCTGCTCAGCACCTACGGCGACCAGGGCAACGCCCTCGTCGTGGAGCGCCGTGCGCGCCAGCGCGGCCTGGACGTGGCCCGCGTCGACGTGCGCAGCGACCAGCCGATCCCGACCTCGGGCGACATCTACCTGATCGGCGGCGGCGAGGACCGGCCGCAGCGGCTCGCGGCGGAGCGGCTGCGCCGCGACGGCGGCCTGCACCGCGCGGTGGGCAACGGCGCGATCGTCTTCTCCGTCTGCGCCGGCTACCAGATCCTCGGCCACGAGTTCGTCAACGACCTCGGCCAGCGCGAGCCCGGCCTCGGCCTGCTCGACGTGGTCTCGGTGCGCGGCGAGGGCGAGCGGTGCGTCGGCGACGTCCTCGGCGACGTCGACGAGCGCCTCGGCCTGCCCCCGCTGACCGGCTTCGAGAACCACCAGGGCGTCACCCACCTCGGGCCCACCGCCCGCCCGTTCGCCCGGGTCCGCTTCGGCAACGGCAACGGCACGGGCGACGGCACGGAGGGCGCGTACAACGACACCGTCTTCGGTACGTACATGCACGGGCCCGTGCTGGCCCGCAACCCGCTCATCGCGGACCTGCTGCTGAAGCTGGCCCTCGACGTGAACGCGCTGCCGCCGACGGACGACCGGTGGTACGACGCCCTGCGTAACGAGCGCATCGCCGCCGCGCAACAACCCGCGTGACACAGGGCCCCGGCCCGGCCTCCGACGACCCGTCTGATGCGGCATCCGCACAGGTGAGCGGGTACGTCCAGCAGGCGGACGCCCGGTACGGGCCGGGCCGGGGATGCCGCTAGGGTGACGTGGTCCGAGCCGGACAGCGCGGTCCGGTCTTTCGGCCCCTAGCGAGAAGGTATTCGGGCTATGCGCATTGGTGTCCTCACGTCCGGCGGCGACTGTCCCGGCCTGAACGCCGTCATCCGGTCCGTCGTGCACCGTGCCGTCGTCGACCACGGCGACGAGGTCATCGGTTTCCGGGACGGCTGGAAGGGCCTCCTGGAGTGCGACTACCTCAAGCTCGACCTGGACGCGGTCGGCGGCATCCTGGCCCGCGGCGGCACCATTCTCGGCTCCTCCCGGGTCCGTCCCGAGCACCTGCGCGACGGCGTGGAGCGGGCCCTCGGGCACGTCCGGGAGCTGGGTCTCGACGCGATCATCCCGATCGGCGGCGAGGGCACGCTGAAGGCGGCCCGGCTGCTCTCCGACGGCGGTCTGCCGATCGTGGGCGTGCCGAAGACCATCGACAACGACATAGCGGTCACGGACGTCACCTTCGGCTTCGACACGGCCGTGACGGTCGCGACCGAGGCCCTGGACCGGCTGAAGACCACCGCCGAGTCCCACCAGCGGGTGCTGATCGTCGAGGTCATGGGCCGGCACACCGGCTGGATCGCGCTGCACTCCGGCATGGCGGCCGGCGCGCACGCCGTCGTCGTGCCGGAACGTCCCTTCGACATCGAGGAGCTGACCGCCAAGGTCGGCGAGCGGTTCGCGGCGGGCAAGCGGTTCGCCATCGTCGTGGCCGCGGAGGGCGCCAAGCCGCGGCCCGGCACGATGCGGTTCGACGAGGGCGTCAAGGACGTCTACGGCCACGAGCGGTTCGCCGGTGTCGCCCGGCAGCTCTCCGTCGAGCTGGAGCAGCGGCTCGGCAAGGAGGCGCGGCCGGTCATCCTCGGGCACGTGCAGCGCGGCGGGACGCCCACGGCGTACGACCGGGTGCTGGCGACGCGGTTCGGATGGCATGCGGTGGAGGCCGCTCACCGCGGCGACTTCGGGAAGATGACCGCGTTGCGCGGTACGGAGATCGTGATGGTGCCGCTCGCGGAGGCGGTGGAGTCGTTGAAGACGGTGCCTGAGGACCGGTTCGCGGAAGCGGAGTGTGTTCTCTAGGCGGTGTGCCGGGTGCGGGCACGTTGTGGCCGATCGCGCCGGTCCCCGCGCCCCTGTGGGGCGCGTTGTCCTGCCCCCCGGTCGCGGAAGTGACCGGGGGCGGTTCTAGTCTGGTGCGGACAGACAGCATTCAATCCGTACGAAACTGGAGCCGGGATGGATCACAGCGGGCACGGCATGATGACGGATCTGCCGCCGTTCACGCTGGGGCGGGGGCTCGGATGGTCGGCGGACCCGTTCTTCCTGGTCGCCTGTGTGCTGGGGCTCGCGCTCTACGGCTGGGGGGTCGTCCGGCTGCACCGGCGCGGTGACGCCTGGCCCGTCGGGCGGACCGTGGCCTACGTCGTCGGTGTGCTCAGCATCGCGCTGATGATGTGCACCAAGCTGAACGACTACGGCATGGTCATGTTCAGCGTGCACATGGTGCAGCACATGGTCATCAGCATGGTCTCGCCGATCCTGATCCTGCTCGGCGCCCCGGTCACCCTCGCGCTGCGGGCGCTGCCGCCGGCCGCCGTACGGGGCCGCAAGGGGCCGCGCGAACTGCTGCTGATGCTGCTGCACAGCCGCTACATGCGAGTGATCACCCACCCCGTGTTCACGATCCCGATGTTCATCGCGAGCCTCTACGCGCTGTACTTCACCCCGCTGTTCGACTTCCTGATGGGCTCCAGGGTCGGCCACATCGCGATGATGATCCACTTCCTCGCCGTCGGTGTGGTCTTCTTCTGGCCGATCATGGGCGTCGACCCGGGTCCGCACCGGCCCGGCTATCTGATGCGGATGCTGGAGCTGTTCGCGGGCATGCCGTTCCACGCCTTCTTCGGCATCGCGCTGATGATGGCCTCCTCCCCCATGGTCTCGACGTTCGAGAATCCACCCGCCTCGCTCGGTATCGACGCGCTCTCCGACCAGAACGCGGCGGGCGGCATCGCCTGGGCCTTCAGCGAGGTGCCGTCCGTCCTGGTGCTGCTCGCCCTGCTCTTCCAGTGGTACGCCTCCGACCAGCGCCAGGCCCGGCGGAAGGACCGGGCCGCCGACCGGGACGGCGACAAGGAGCTGGAGGCGTACAACGCCTATCTGGCCTCCCTGAACACGCACGGCGGCTGACGTCCCGCCGTTTTCCCGAACGGAATTCCCCTTGGCTGAAAGGCTTTTCCTTTCAGTAACATGATGAGGGACTTCATCGGGGGAGCGGTCATGGCAGTGCACGTCCTCTTGCAGAGGGCCGGGAAAACAGCGGCCCACCGGATTGCCTTTCTACTGGTCGGAGTTCTGATCCTCGGCGGCTGCACCTCCGGCCCGCCCGCCCTCCTGGTGAGGGCCGTCGCCGCCGGCGCGCCCTCGCTCGCACCTTTCTTCGAAGAGGACAGCGGGCTCGGCGAGGACGCGGACATCGCCTCGGAGCCGCCGCACAGCGGTCTTCAGCAGGGGAACACGCCCGGTCTCTACGGCGGCAGCCGGAAACCGTCCGTCTGCGACGTGGACCGGCTCAAGGATTTCCTCACCGACCCCAAGAACAAACAAAAGGCCCGGGAATGGGCCCGGGTCATCGGAATCGACCGGGCCACCACGGACCGGATCGAGGAATACCTCGACGCCCTCACGCCCGTCCTGCTGCGGCACGACACACTGGTGGTCAACCACGACTACAAGAAGGGCCGGGCCGCGCCCTTCGAAGCACTGCTCCAGGCGGGTATCGCGGTGCTCGTGGACATCGAGGGAATGCCCGTCGTCAAGTGCTCCTGCGGAAATCCGCTGACCGCCTTCGACAAGGACGCCGACGACATCACGGTCGAGTTCGAGGACGGCAACGCGAAATGGGACGGCTACGACGAGTCCGCCGCGGTCGCCGTCGAACCGGCGCCGCGGCCGATCGACGACCTGAAGCTCATCGACGTCGACAATCCGAGCCAGGGGCTGAGCCGGCCGGTCGGCAGTACCGGCGGGAGCGACACGTCGTTCGACGCGACCGCGGCGCACGAGGTGCCGGACGTGACCGGTATGGCGTTCGACGCGGCCGGGCAGGAGCTGGCCCGCCTCGGACTCGCGGTGGTCGTCACCGGTGACGGGCTGCCGCCCGGGGACGCGCGGGTGACCGGGACCGATCCCCAGCCGGGGACCGCGCTGGAGTTCGGCTCGGCGGTGACGCTGAGCGTGGACGAGGAGGAGGAAGGGACCGGGACCGGGAGCACCGGGGACGGTGGCGGAGGGGTGACGCCGGGAGCGCCCTCCGACGAGGCAACCACCGAAGGGCCGACGGACGGGACGACCACCGGCGCACCGCCGCCCGAGGAATCCACCGGCCAGGCACCCCCGCCCGAAGAGTCCACCAGCGCGGCGCCTCCCCCGGAGCAGTCCACCGGTGCCGCGCCGCCGCCCGAGCAGAGCACCACTCAGTCGTCCCCCGCCGAGCAGACCACCAGTGCCGCGCCTCCCCCGGAGCAGTCCGGCAGCGTGGTGCCGCCGTCGGACGGAGTCGTCGTCAGCGCCGCCGCGGCCGGGAGGTGACCGGATGACGCACTCCGGAGTCGGCCGGGTCATCGCCGGGCGCTATCTGCTGCTGAACCGGCTCGGCAGCGGCGGCATGGGCCATGTCTGGCTCGCCCACGACCAGCAGCTGGTCTGCGAGGTCGCCCTCAAGGAAATCGTCTTCCGGGACCACGACGAGTCCGACCGGCCCGCCCGGATCGCCCGCGCCCGCGCGGAGGCCCGGCACGCGGCCGGCCTGCGCGACCACCCGCACGTCGTCACCGTGCACGACGTGCTGGAGCACGAGGGCCTGCCGTGGATCGTCATGGAGTACGTGCCCGGCGCCACCGACCTGCGCACCCTCGTCGGCCGGCACGGCCCGCTGGCCCCCGCCGAGAGCGCTCGGATCGGGCTGGCCGTCCTCGACGCGCTGACCGCCGGGCACGAGCGCGGCGTCATGCACCGGGACGTCAAGCCCGCCAACATCCTGCTGGCCCCCGACCGCAACGGCACCCCGTACGCCCGCGTGCTGCTCGCGGACTACGGCATCTCCGTGCAGCCGGACGGCGACGAGACCCGGTACACGCTCACCTCCGCGCTGCTCGGCACCGCCGGGTACCTGGCGCCCGAGCGGGCGCAGGGCGGGCCGCCGACCGCCGCGGCCGACCTGTTCTCGCTGGGCTGCACGCTGTACCACGCCGTGGAGGGGTGCGGCCCCTTCGAGCGGGACAGCGACCTGGCGGCGCTCACGGCGGTGGTCCTGGAGGAGCCCCGGCCGACGCGGCGCGCGGGCGCGCTGGACGCCGTACTGGCGAGGATGCTCACCAAGGACCCGGTACGGCGGATCACCGCCGAGGGCGCCGAGGAGCGGCTGTCGGCGATCGTCACGCCCCGGTCGCCGGCCCGGCCCGCCGCCGACCCGGAGTCCCGGCCGCCCTGGGCGGACCTGTCGACCCGGACGGCGGATCCGCGGGGTCCTGCGGGGTTCGGACCGGCCCCCGGCGCCCCGTGGTACGGGGCCGCGGTCCCCGTGCCGCCGCCCGCGCCCGCCCCGTACCGGGGCGGACACCGCACCGGCGATCCCCTGCCGCCCGCCGCTCCCCCCGGGCGTCCCCGGCGGACGCGGACGGTGCTGCTGGTCCTGGCCGGTGTGCTGGCGCTGGCCCTCGCGGGCGGCGGGGCGCTCTGGCTGCGGGGGCTGCTGCCCGACACCGGCCACTACACGGGCGGCCCGTACGGCAAGGAGATCGGGCTGGCGTCGGCGCTGCACGAGGGGGACTGTGTCAACGCGGTGTGGCCGGGTACGCCGTTCACCGGGAAACCCGAGGTCAAGCTGGTGGAGTGCGTCAGCCAGGACACGGACGGCGAGGTGATGGCGCTGGTCGCGGTGGCCGGCGCGGAGGAGGCCGCCGAGCGGGGTCCCGGCCGGTGCGAGGAGCGCACGGCGGAGCTGCGGGACCGGCTCGCCGACGTGCGCAGCTACGCGGTGCTGCCGACGGCGGGCGGCTTCGAGGCGGCCGGGCGCCGCGTCGCCTGCCTGGTCCTCGGCGCGTCCCGGCCGGTGTACGGGCCGCTGGGCGAGCACCGTCCGCTGGGGATGCGGTTCACGGACACGGCGACCATGCAGAAGCGCGACTGTCTCGACTGGATCTCCGAGGAGAGCACCCGTCTGGTCTCCTGCGCGGGGCCGCACGAGGAGCAGGTGCTGGACTTCACCCTGCTGGACCCGGAGCTGACGTACGAGGCCGCGCGGACGAAGGCGCCGGAGGCCTGCCGGGACAAGGTCGATCCGATCGACTACGGGTTCGACCCGAGCGTCCACGAGTCCGGTTTCTGGATCAGCCGTAACGACTGGAAGACGTCGACGCATTTCGCGGTGTGCACCGTCCGGGCGCGGGACGGGGGCACCATGGAGGGAGACCAATCCTGAAGGAGGGTGTCGCGATGCCCGGTTCCACGGACGGTTCGACGAAGACGATGGGGGCGCTCACCATCGGTGGCCTGGTGGCGGTGACGGCCTACACGGTGGCGCTCGGCAGCAACGGCTGGCTGTGGTTCGGCTGGGTCGTGCTCGGACTGATCACGCTCGGGATGGTCGCCACCCGCAGCGCCTGACGGGTTCAGCCGCGCAGCGGCCGGGCGGCCGAGTGGACGCCCGGCTGGTACTTGGGCAGCCGCACGGTGATCCTCATGCCGGCGCCGGCCGCGGTCTCGATGACGAGGCCGTGGTCGTCGCCGTAGACCTGGCGGAGCCGGTCGTCGACGTTGGACAGGCCGATGCCGCCGGAGGGGACGACCTCGCGGGCGAGGATGGAGCGCAGCAGGTCGGGGTCCATGCCGGCGCCGTCGTCCTCTATGACGACGAGGGCCTCGGCGCCCGCGTCCTGGGCGGTGATCTGGATGCGGCAGGTGCCGGACTTGCCCTCCAGGCCGTGTTTGACGGCGTTCTCCACCAGCGGCTGGAGGCAGAGGAACGGCAGGGCCACCGGCAGCACCTCCGGGGCGATCTGGAGGGTCACGGCGAGCCGGTCGCCGAAGCGTGCCCGGACCAGCGCCAGATAGTGGTCGATGGCGTGCAGTTCGTCGGCGAGGGTGGTGAAGTCGCCGTGCCGGCGGAACGAGTAGCGGGTGAAGTCGGCGAACTCCAGGAGCAGTTCGCGGGCGCGTTCGGGGTCGGTGCGGACGAACGAGGCGATCACGGCGAGCGAGTTGAAGATGAAGTGCGGGGAGATCTGCGCCCGCAGCGCCCTGATCTCGGCCTCGATGAGCCGGGTGCGGGAGCGGTCGAGGTCGGCGAGTTCGAGCTGGACGGAGACCCAGCGGGCGACCTCGCCCGCGGCCCGGACGAGGACGGCGGACTCGCGGGGCGCGCAGGCCACGAGGGTGCCGTGCACCCGGTCGTCGACGGTGAGCGGGGTGACGACGGCCCAGCGCACGGCGCAGTCCGGGGTGGCGCAGGTCAGCTCGAACGCCTCGCCGCGGCCGGTCACCAGCGCTCCGGCGAGCCGTTCCATGATCTCGGTGCGGTGGTGGGCGCCCGCGCCGTCCCAGACCAGGACCCGCTGGGTGTCGGTGAGGCAGAGCGCGTCGGTGCCGAGCAGCGAGCGCAGGGTGCGGGCGGACTTGCGGGCGGTCTCCTCCGTCAGGCCCGCCCGCAGCGGGGGCGCGGCGAGGGAGGCGGTGTGCAGGGTCTGGAAGGTGGCGTGTTCGACGGGGGTGCCGAGGCCGCCCAGGCTCTCGGGGCGGGCCGTGCGCCGGCCCAGCCAGAACCCGGCCGCGAGCAGCGGCAGTACGGCCACGCACAGGCCGGCCAGGAATCCGCTCACGCCGTCGTCCTGCCTTTCTGGGTACGCAGTTCCTCGGGGAGGTGGAAGCGGGCGAGGATCGCCGCCGCCTGTGCCGGGACCCGGCCCGCGGTGGCCAGGGAGACCAGGACCATGGTGAGGAAGGCCAGCGGCACCGACCAGAGCGCGGGCCAGGCGAGCAGCGCGTGCAGGGCGCCGTCGCCGGGGTAGCCGGCCATGGTCGCCGCGACGGCGAGGAGCGCGGAGCCGCCGCCCACCAGCATCCCGGCGGCGGCGCCGGGCGGGGTGAGCCGCCGCCACCAGATGCCGAGGACGAGCAGCGGGCAGAAGGAGGAGGCGGAGACGGCGAAGGCCAGTCCGACGGCGTCGGCGACGGGCAGGCCGCCCACCAGGAAGCTGGCCGCGAGGGGGACGGCCATGGCGAGCACCGTGCCGAGCCGGAAGTGCCGTACGCCGCGCGCGGGCAGCACGTCCTGGGTGAGGACGCCGGCGACGGCCATGGTCAGTCCGGACGCGGTGGAGAGGAACGCCGCGAAGGCGCCGCCCGCGACGAGGGCGCCGAGCAGGTCGCCGCCGACTCCCCCGATCACGCGGTCGGGCAGCAGCAGGACTGCGGCGTCCGCGTCGCCGGTGAGGGTCAGCTCGGGGGCGTAGAGGCGGCCGAGTGCGCCGTAGACGGGCGGCAGCAGGTAGAAGGCGCCGATCAGGCCGAGGACGGCGACGGTGGTGCGGCGGGCGGCGACGCCGTGCGGGCTGGTGTAGAAGCGGACGACGACGTGCGGCAGGCCCATGGTGCCGAGGAACGTGGCGAGGATCAGTCCGTACGTGGCGTACAGCGGGCGTTCGGTGCGGCTCTCGGCGCGGGACGGGGACAGGGCGTCGTCGGCGGCGCGGCCGGCGGCGGCGGGGACGGGGGTGCCGGGGGCGAAGGTGAGGCGGGTGCCGGCGTCGACGCGGTGGGTGCCGGCGGGGAGCCGGAGGCGGGTGTCCTGGTGGCGGTGGCCGTCGACGGTGCCGCGCACGGTGACGGTCAGTGGCGCGTCGAGTTCCAGGGTGAGGGTGTCCTGGACGCGGACGGCGCGCTGTTCGCGGAAGGCGGCGGGTTCGTCGAAGGCGCGGTCGGGGGCGCCGTCGGCCTGCCAGGCGAGGAGCAGGAAGAGGACGGGGACCAGCAGGGCGGTGAGTTTGAGCCAGTACTGGAACGCCTGGACGAAGGTGATGGAGCGCATGCCTCCGGCGGCGACGGTGGCGGTGACGACGACGGCGACGATGACGCCGCCGAGCCAGTCGGGCGCGTCGGTGAGGACGGTCAGCGTCAGTCCGGCGCCCTGGAGCTGGGGCAGCAGGTAGAGCCAGCCGACGCCGACGACGAAGGCGCCCGCGAGGCGCCGTACCGCCTGGGAGGCGAGCCGGGCCTCGGCGAAGTCGGGCAGCGTGTAGGCGCCGGAGCGGCGCAGCGGGGCGGCGACGAAGAGCAGCAGGACCAGGTAGCCGGCGGTGTAGCCGACCGGGTACCAGAGCATGTCGGGGCCCTGGACGAGGACGAGGCCCGCGATGCCGAGGAAGGAGGCGGCGGAGAGGTACTCGCCGCTGATGGCGGCGGCGTTGAGGCGGGGGCCGACGGTGCGGGAGGCGACGTAGAAGTCGCTGGTGGTGCGGGAGATGCGCAGCCCGAAGGCGCCGACCAGGACGGTGGCGACGACGACGAGGGCGACGGCGGGGACGGCGTAACCGGAGTTCACGGGCGTTCGGCATCCTGGTGGTCCGGGGCCGGGCGGTTCAGGTCCTGACGGTCCGGGTCCTGACGGTCTTCGACCAGGCGGACGAAGTCGTGTTCGTTGCGTTCGGCGCGGACCGTGTACCAGCGGGCGAGCAGGACCAGCGGGGCGTAGAGCGCGAAGCCGAGGACGCCCCACTCCAGGCGGCGGGCGCCGGGCATCGCGGCGAACAGCAGCGGCAGCGGGCCGACGAGGAGGACCAGGACGGCGCAGACGGTGAGGCCGGTGCGCAGCTGTATGCGCATGAGGGAGCGGACGTAGGTGTGGCCGAGGGTGGTCTGCTCGTCGATCTCGGTGCGCGGGCGGTAGTACGAGAGGGTGCGTCCGGTGCGGCGGGGCGGGCCGGTGACGGTGACGCGGCGCTCGGCGGGGTCCTGGGGCACCGTCAGGCTCTCCTCATCAGCAGGTCCCGCAGTTCGCGCGCGTGGCGGCGGGAGACCTGGAGTTCCTCGCCGCCGACGAGGACGCTGACCGTGCCGGCGTCGAGGCGCAGTTCGCTGATGTGGCGCAGGGCGACCAGGTGGCGGCGGTGGATGCGGACGAATCCGCGGGAGCCCCAGCGGTCCTCCAGGGTGGACAGCGGAATGCGGACGAGGTGGCTGCCGCGGTCGGTGTGCAGCCGGGCGTAGTCGCCTCGGGCCTCGACGTGGGTGATGTCGTCGACGGGCACGAAGCGGGTGACGCCGCCGAGTTCGACCGGGATGTGGTCGGGGTCGGGTTCGTGCACCGTGATCCGCGGCAGGGTCTCCCGGAGGTCGGCGGCGCGGCGGACGGCCTCGGCGAGGCGTTCCCGGCGGACCGGTTTGAGGACGTAGTCGACGGCTTCGAGGTCGAACGCCTGGACGGCGAAGTCCTCGTGGGCGGTGACGAAGACGACCAGCGGCGGCCGGGCGAAGCCGCTCAGCAGCCGGGCGAGGTCGAGTCCGTCGAGGCCGGGCATCTGGATGTCGAGGAAGACGACGTCGATGGCGTCCGGGCCGCCGGGACCCGACTCCAGGGCCCGGTTGATGCGGCGCAGGGCCTCGGTGGCGTCGCCGGCGCCTTCCGCGGTGTGGATCCGCGGGTCGGCGTTGAGCAGGTACACCAGCTCCTCCAGCGAGGGGCGTTCGTCGTCGACAGCCAGGGCACGCAGCATGGTCGTGGAGTCTAGGGGCGATCCGAACGCGTGAACACGGCCCCGGCGTGGACGTATCCGCTGGATACAGTGCCCGCATGAACAGCAGGCCGACCTCCTTCGACGAGCTGGACCGGAAGATCGTCACCGCGCTGATGGCCAACGCCCGTTCGTCGTTCGCCGAGATCGGCGCGGGCATCGGGCTCTCCGCGACGGCGGTCAAGCGGCGGGTGGACCGGCTGCGGGAGACCGGGGTGATCACCGGATTCACGGCCACGGTGAAGCCGTCTGCGCTGGGCTGGCGGACCGAGGCGTACGTCGAGGTGTACTGCGAGGGGGCGGCGCCGCCGCGGCGCCTTGCGGAGGTGGTGCGCAACCACCCGGAGATCACGGCGGCCATGACGGTGACCGGGGGCGCGGACGCGCTGCTGCACGTGCGGGCGCGGGACGTGGAGCACTTCGAGGAGGTGCTGGAGCGCATCCGGGTGGAGCCGTTCATCCGCAAGACGATCAGCGTGATGGTGCTGTCCCATCTGATTCCCGACAGTCCGGAGGCGGGGGCCAGCCATCCGGTTCCCCGCCCGGCCGCCGAGGACGCAGCGGAACTGCGCTGATCGCCTGAACTACGCATGATTGCTGCGCCGACACGCAGCCTTCCGTGCTTGTCGGGCGTTCCCGTCCGTTCTTACCGTGGTGTCACACCCTGTGACCACTCGTGAGCGAAGCGGAGGAACCCCTCTGTGCCCGGATCCCGTGAGCCGCGCAGGCGGCGCTTCCTCGTCTGCGAACCCCGCCACTTCGCGGTGCGGTACGCCATCAACCCGTGGATGGAGACCGGCCGGCCGGTGGACGTGCTGCGCGCTCTCGACCAGTGGCAGGCCCTCGTCGACGCCTACCGCGCGCACGGCCACACCGTCGAGCGGGTGCCGCCGGTCGCGGGCCTGCCCGACATGGTCTTCGCCGCGAACGCGGCGGTCGTCGTCGGCGGCCGGGTCTTCGGCTCCCTCTTCCTGGCCCCCGAGCGGCGCGCCGAGTCCCTCCCCTACGAGGCGTGGTTCAAGGCTCAGGGGTACGAGGTGCAGCACCCGGAGTCGGTGTGCGAGGGAGAGGGCGACCTGGTCCCGGCGGGCCGGTGGATCCTGGCCGGCACGGGGTTCCGTACGACGGTCGCGGCCCACCGTGAGGTGCAGGAGTTCTTCGGTGTGCCGGTGATCGGTCTGACGCTGGTGGACCCGTTCTTCTACCACCTGGACACGGCGCTGTTCACGCTCGACGACGGGACCACCGAGAACATCGCGTACTACCCGGGGGCGTTCTCCCCGGGCAGCCGCGAGGTGCTCGCCCGGCTGTACCCGGACGCGGTGCTCGCGACCCGCGAGGACGCCCTGGCGTTCGGTCTGAACTCCGTCTCCGACGGCCGTCATGTGTTCATCTCGCCGCGGGCGACGGCCCTCGCCGGCCGGCTCGCCGCACGCGGTTACGTCCCCGTGCCCGTCGACCTGTCCGAGCTGCACAAGGCGGGCGGCGGCATCAAGTGCTGCACTCAGGAGATCCGCTGATGACCACCACCACGCGCACCGGTACCCGTGGCTCCGCCGAGCTGATCCGCGCGGAGGAACCGGTCCTCGCGCACAACTACCACCCGCTGCCCGTGGTCGTCAGCCGGGCCGAGGGCGTCTGGATGGAGGACGTCGAGGGCCGCCGCTACCTGGATCTGCTGGCCGGATACTCGGCGCTGAACTTCGGCCACCGCCATCCGGCGCTCGTCGAGGCCGCCCACCGGCAGCTGGACCGGCTGACGCTGACGTCGCGCGCCTTCCACAACGACCGGCTCGCCTCCTTCGCCGAGCGGCTCGCCGCGCTCACCGGCACGGAGATGGTGCTGCCGATGAACACCGGCGCCGAGGCGGTGGAGAGCGGCATCAAGGTGGCCCGCAAGTGGGCCTACGACGTGAAGGGCGTCCCCGCCGACGCCGCGACGATCGTCGTCGCCGCCGACAACTTCCACGGGCGTACGACGACGATCGTGAGCTTCTCCACGGACGAGACCGCGCGCGGCGGGTTCGGGCCGTTCACGCCGGGGTTCCGGATCGTGCCGTACAACGACCTGGCGGCGCTCCGGGCCGCCGTCGACGACACGACGGCGGCGGTGCTGATCGAGCCCGTCCAGGGCGAGGCGGGGGTGCTGATCCCGGACGACGGCTATCTCGCCGGGGTGCGGGAGATCACCCGGCGGGCGGGGTGCCTGTTCATCGCGGACGAGATCCAGTCGGGCCTCGGGCGTACGGGGCACACGCTGGCGGTCGAGCACGAGGGGGTCGTCCCGGACGTGGTGCTGCTCGGCAAGGCGCTGGGCGGGGGCATCGTGCCGGTGTCGGCGGTGGCGGGGCGGCGGGACGTCCTGGGGGTGCTGCGTCCCGGTGAGCACGGCTCCACGTTCGGGGGGAATCCGCTGGCGGCGGCGGTCGGGGAGGCGGTGGTGGAGCTGCTGGAGACCGGCGAGTACCAGCGCCGGGCGGCGGAGCTGGGCGTTCAGCTCAGGGAGGGGCTGGCGGGGCTGGTCGGGCGGGGGGTGGTCGGGTTCCGGGCGCGGGGGCTGTGGGCGGGCGTCGACGTCGATCCGTCCCTCGGGACGGGGCGGGAGATCAGTGAGCGGCTGATGGGGCGGGGGGTTCTCGTGAAGGACACGCATGGGTCCACCGTGCGGGTGGCGCCGCCGTTGACCATCACCTCGGGTGAACTGGGGGGTGCGCTGTCGGTGCTGGAGGAGGTGTTGCGGTAAGGGGTCGGTCCTCGGCCGCGGGCCGGTGGGGGCTGGTCGCACAGTTCCCCGCGCCCCTTGAAGGGGCGCGGGGAACTGCGCGACGGACCCGCGGCCGCCCCGCGAGGTCACGGCGTGGGGACGTCTCCGTCGAGGCCGACGACATGGGCCACGTTGGCCCGATCCTCCGCGTCCTGACTCGGCTCGGCCGAGAACCACGCGTCGAGGATCTCCCCCAGCACCGCCCCCGACGTCAGCCGCAACGACAACGCCAGCACGTTCGCGTCGTTCCACCGCCGCGCCCCGTCCGCCGTGTACGCGTCCACGCACAACGCGGCCCGCACCCCGGGCACCTTGTTCGCGGCGATCGAGGCCCCCGTCCCGGTCCAGCAGCACACGATCGCCTGATCGGCCGAACCGGCCACGACCTCACGTGCCGCCCGCTCCGAGCACGCCGCCCAGGCGGCGTCCGCGCCGGGGCTCAGCGCGCCGTACGCCAGTACCTCGTGGCCCCGCTCGCGCACTTCCTCGACGAGGAGACGGGCCACGGGTTCGTCCATGTCGGAGGAGACGGCGATCCGCATGCCGGGAGCCTACCCGCCGGTCGGCCGGTCACCGATCCATAGACGATCCATAGGACGATCCATAGGACTGAACTTTGGATTTTGTGGCAGGTTCAGCGGAGAAGTATGCGAACGCGCATAAGTTCCCTCTTCGGGTGCTTATGCACCCGGAAAGGAAGCCAGCCACGTCCTCCACCGACAACGGGCACGTGCCCGACACCGCAGCGATCAAGCGTCACAGGGCCCTCTTCCGTGCCGTCAGACGCAGGCGGAACCCCCGACTGCGCCGTTCGGACATCACGGTGACGGACGAGCGGGCGGTCAAGCGCGCGGTGAAGGCGGCCTCTCTCGGCAACGCCATGGAGTGGTTCGACTTCGGTATCTACGCCTATCTGGCCGGCACCATCGGACGGGTCTTCTTCCCGTCCGGCAGCGACACCGCGCAGCTGCTGTCGTCCTTCGCCACCTTCGCCGTCGCCTTCCTGGTGCGGCCGATCGGCGGGATGGTCTTCGGGCCGATGGGCGACAGGATCGGCCGCAAGAAGGTCCTCGCGCTGACGATGATCCTGATGGCGATCGGCACGTTCGCCATCGGCCTGCTCCCCACCTACGCCGCGGTCGGCTTCTGGTCGCCGCTGCTGTTGATCCTGTTCCGGCTGCTCCAGGGCTTCTCCACCGGCGGTGAGTACGGCGGTGCCTCCACGTTCATCGCGGAGTACGCCCCGGACAAGCGGCGCGGGTTCTTCGGCAGCTTCCTGGAGCTGGGCACGCTGGCCGGGTACACCGGCGCGGCGGGCCTGGTGACCGCGCTCACCGCGGGCCTCGGCTCGGACACGATGGACGCCTGGGGCTGGCGCATCCCGTTCCTGGTCGCCGGTCCGCTCGGCATCGTCGGTCTCTACCTGCGGATGCGGCTGGACGACACCCCCGCCTTCCTGAAGCTGGAGGAGGGCAACGTGCACGTCCCGGACGCGGCGGACTCCGTGGAGACCACCAAGCGGGGCGACCTGGCGAAGATCTTCCGGCAGCACTGGCGGGCGCTGGTGCTCTGCATCGCCCTGGTCGGCGCGTACAACATCACCGACTACATGCTGCTGTCGTACATGCCGACGTACCTCTCCGACGAGCTGCACTACTCCGAGACGCACGGTCTGCTGATCCTCGTGGTCACGATGGTGGTGCTGATGCTGATCATCAACCAGGTGGGCCGGCTCTCCGACCACTACGGCCGCAAGCCCGTCCTGATGACCGGCATGCTCGGCTTCCTCGTGCTGTCGGCGCCGTCGTTCCTCCTGGTGCGGCAGGGCAGTCTGGCCGCCGTCGCGGGCGGCATGCTGATGCTCGGCCTGTCGCTGGTCTGCCTGCTGGGCACGATGTCGGCGGCGCTGCCCGCGATGTTCCCGACCTCCGTGCGCTACGGCTCCCTCTCGGTCGGCTACAACCTGTCGACGTCCCTGTTCGGCGGCACCACCCCGCTGGTCATCACCGCGCTGATCGGCGCGACCGGCTCGGAGATGATGCCGGCGTACTACGCGATGGCGGCGGCCCTGGTCGGTGTCACCGCGGTGGCCTGCATGAAGGAGACCGCGCGGCAGCCGCTGGAGGGTTCTCCCCCGTCGGTGCAGAGCGAGGCCGAGGCGGCGGCCATGGTCGAGGAACAGGCCCCCGTGCCGAAATTCTGACGAAGCACGGAGCGGTACGGAGCGCTATCCGAGCGAGGCGCCGCCGTCAACGGCGCCTGTTCGGTCGCTCACCCTCCGCGATCCGGTCAATTGCCGTCCGTGCGAAACTGCGGGCGCTGATCCGTTCCTGCCGGTGGGCAGTCCTGAGGCGAGCCCGTCACGGACGCGGCTCTCCTCCGGAGAGAGACGGACCGTATGACCACGGAACAGACCACCTCCCTGCTGGTCGGCCTCGCCGTGATGGTGCTGCTGGCGCGTCTGCTGGGCGCGCTGGCCCGGCGGCTGGGCCAGCCCGCCGTGATCGGCGAGGTCCTCGCCGGTATCGCGCTGGGACCCACGCTGTTCGACGGGGCCGTCTCGGACGCCCTGTTCCCCGACACCACCCGCCCGCTGCTGAGCGCCCTGGCGGCGGTGGGTGTCGCCGTCTTCATGTTCATCGTGGGTCTGGACTGGGACGCGGCGCTGATCCGGGGCAGCGGCGCGATCGCCCCCGCCGTCTCCGTCAGCTCCATCGTGCTGCCGTTCGGCCTCGGCGCGGCGCTCGGCCTCTATCTGCTCAATGAGCACGGCACCGACAACGACACGGCGTTCCTGCTCTTCATGGGCATCTCCATGTCGATCACCGCGTTCCCGGTGCTGGCGAGGATTCTCACCGACCGGAACATGGTCCGTACGCCGCTGGGCGCGGTGTCGCTGGCCTGCGCCTCCATCGACGACGTACTGGCCTGGTCGCTGCTGGCCATGGTGGTCGCCGTCTGCGGTGCGGCCGGTCCCGAGCAGTGGCGCATGCTGCTCGCCGTCCCCTACCTGCTCGCGATGGTGTTCGTGCTGCGTCCGGCGCTGCGCCGGCTGGCCGCCCGCGGGGTCGGGCAGCGGCTCACCCCGTCCGTCTTCGCCTTCGTCCTCGTCGGCCTGCTGCTCTCCGCGGCCGCCACCGAGTGGCTGGGCCTGCACTACATCTTCGGCGCGTTCCTCTTCGGCGTCGTCCTGCCGCGGTCCGGCACGGAGCGGCTGCGCGGCGACGTGCACGAGCGGCTCGGCCAGCTGAGCGGAACCCTGCTGCTGCCGGTGTTCTTCCTGGTCGCCGGGTTGAAGGTCGATCTGTCCGGGGTCGGCGTGAGCGGACTGGGCGATCTGGCGCTGATCCTGCTGGTGGCGGTGGGCGGCAAGTTCGCCGGCGCGTACGCCGCCGCGCGGCTGAGCCGGATGCCGGTACGGCAGTCCGCGGCGCTGGCGACGCTGATGAACACCCGCGGCCTCACCGAGCTGATCGTCCTCAGCGTGGGGTTGCAGCTGGGCTTCATCCGTACGGAGCTGTACTCGCTCATGGTGGTGATGGCCGTGGTGACGACGGCAATGGCGGGTCCGCTGCTGACGTGGCTGCTGGGGAAGCCGACGGGGCGCGATCCGGAGTCCCCGGCGGCCGGTCCGGCCACCGCGGAGGCGAGCCGCCCCGGCACAGTCGGGTGAGATGCGGATCACACCGAGACCTGTCACGGAACAGGGTGCCGCCCCGGTCGGCAGTACGTACCCGTACCCCGGCGAGGGGATCGCACCATGAACGCGCGTCTCGACTACGCGCGTACAACCGCGTCAACTTCCTCGCGGCGCGCCCGCGGCTCTTCGGGATCGCCTACCGCGTCCGACGTACGCCTCGCGCCGTACCCGAGCGGACTGCGCCACGTTGATCAGGCCTTCGACTACCCCTGCCGCGGGGTCGCCGACGTGCTGGAGACGAGCGGGGCCAACGGCCGTCCGGCCGCCCTGGTCTCGTCCGGCGGGAAGACCGCGGCCCTGCTGACCGTCGACGCCTCGGCGGAGGGCATCGACCGCGTGCTGTGGGTGCTGAGCCCGGCGAAGCTCGCCCCCTTCGTGGCCGCGCTGGACGGCTGAGCCTCCCCTCTCGCGGATGCCGCGACTCCCTGAACTCGCATGTATTTCACTGGAGTTCGAGCGTCCGCGGCGTATCGTGGTCCTCCGTCCTCGCTGCCTCGTGGAAGGGGCCGGATGGTGGAAGTCGACCTCCTCGTGAGCAACAGGCTGAGTGCGGAGACCGCCGCCGACGTGGAGTCCGGGTTCCGGGCCCTGGGGCTCACCGCCACCGTCCGGGTCCTGCCGACGAGAAGGAGCGCCGAGCTGAGCTGGCTGGTGCTGGCCACCCTGCCGCTGGTCTCCTTCCTGAACGCGGTGGGGGCGAAGGCGGCGGAGGGTGCCGTGCAGTCGCTGCGGGACGTGGTGCGGCGGATGTTCACCGACAAGCGGGCGGGCACCGGTGCGTCCCGCGCGCTCGTCCTCCAGGACGTCGGGAGTTCCGCCCAGGTGATCCTCGATCCGGACCTCCCCGCCGAGGGCTATCGCGCGCTCTTCACCGGTGACCTTCCCTTCGCGTCGGGCGCCACCTTCCGGTTCGACCCGGTGCGGGGCGCGTGGGTCGCCGACTGACCCGCGCACCGGGTCAGTCGAACAGTCTGATCCGTACGGTCAGGGCGCCGGTGTTGTCGTCCGGGTTGCGGTCGTTGAGGCCGAGTGACAGTTCTCCCGACGTCGTCGCGCTGCCTTTCGCTCCGCCGCCCACGAGGAACGGTGCGCCCCGGTCGCCGATCCTCGCGAGCAGCGCGGCGAAGTTCGCCCGGTCAAGGACGGCCATCGCGTCGTCGCCGTGGCCCGCCTCGCCCTCCGGTCCGTTGCGGGCGCCGGGCACCGGGGAGATCTCGCCGGTCGCCTCGATCTCGTAGCGCTGTCCCGCCTTGAGCCGCACGCCCGACGCGGTCCAGGAGGAGCTGGCGTCCACCCGGACCGTGGCGGAACCGGCACCGTGCTCGTCGGCCGCCGAGGTGACCAGCGTGAACAGCACCGCCCCGAGGACGCAGACGGCGGACGCGCCGATGACGAGCGGGCGGCGGGACCGGCGGGTCCACCCCTCGCGCCCGCCGTCCCCCCGGACGGCGGGCGGCGGAGCGGTCGCGGCGGCCGCTCTCCGCGCGGCGGCCGGTGCCCTCACCGCCACCCGTGACGGCCCGTCACCGACGCCGGACACCCGTGACGGCTCGGCACGGGCCCCGACCGCCCCCGGCGGCTCGGGACGGGTGCCGGGCCGCCGGGGCGGACGCTTCGGCAGCACGTCGAAGATCCGGCCGTCGCTCTGCCGCAGATGGAGCACCGGCGTGCCCCATTCCAGGCTGTACGGGCGGGCCAGGCTGAGTTCGAGGCGGGCGTTGCGCACGGCGACGTCGATGGGCCGGCCGGAGGCCAGCCCCTCGTAGAAGGAGCTGGTGAACTCGATCGCCGCGTCGTCCGTGATCTCGAACTGCATCGCGAGCACGGCGGGCACGCCCCGCCGTACGAGCGTCGACGCCGAGCTGGAGAAGAGGTCCGTCGTGCTCGCCATCGCCGACTCGCAGGCGTTCAACGAGACCAGCCGGAGCGACGGATGAAGACTGACGACGCGGGCGAGCAGGCTCGCTCTGAGGCCGTACGTCGTGCCGTCCTCCCCCGGCAGGTAGATGACGCCCTCCTTGGCGACCTCGTCGAAGGCGCCGTGCGCGACCAGGTGCAGTACGTGCCACCGGCCGCTGTCGAGGGCGTGTACCAGGTCCCGCCAGGTCTCCCCCCGTACCCAGGTCAGTTCGACGAGACGGTCCCGTACCAGGTGGCTCAGCGCCCGCTGGAGCCGTGTCTTCTCCGCCTCCACGTCGAGTGCGTCGAACTGGGCGGGACGGGCGCTCATGCCGAGGATGCGCAGCGGCGGTGCCACCAGCAGCGGCCGCACCGTCTCGGGTATCTCCGCGTAGCGCACCAGCGGCATGCTCAGCGACAGGTAGTCGTCGCGCCGGGCGTCGTAGAGGAACTCCCACGGCAGCGCGGCGAACTCGGGGGACCTGAACCGCAGGACGAGGCGGAGCGGACGGTTCTGCTGCGCCGCCTGCTGCCGCGTCGTGTCGAACAGGTACCGCACCTCGTCGATGAACAACTTGTCGAACAGTGCCTTCCCCAACTGCTGGACGGCCGCCTCGTCGTTGCTCGGCACCCGGCGCCTCGGCACGGCCGAGGAGAGCAGCGCGATGCGCAGACGTTGCAGTCGCTGGCCGAGCAGCAGACCGTCCGGGGTGCGTCCGGCGTCGGCGACGCCCTCGCCGCCGATACTGGACCGGGCTGTGATGTGGTACCTGGTCTCGCTCTCGCTCACCTCGACCTCGAATTCGAGGCCCCGCTCCCCCTCCGCCATCCGTCACTGCCCCTGTGACAGCCGTGCACCGCAGTGGGAGCAGAACACCGCGTCGGGTTCGTGCGGCCACCTGCACTGCGGGCACCGGACGGGTTCGTCGGGGAGGACCGTGTACGACGGCACCGGGTCCGGCAGGGTCGGCTCCCGTGTGTCGGGAGCGGGCCGACCCGCTTCGGGCTGCCCGGGGTGTCCGTGTCCCGGGAGGGCTCCCAGGTCGGCGGTGACGACGGGCGGCCGGTCCCCGGCGGGCGGCTCGGGCGGCGGTGTGCCCTCGCCCCGCCGCCGGCGCCGCAGCAACAGGGCGACCAGGACCGCCGCCGCCAGCAGCACCCCGGCGCCGATGCCCGCGATCAGGGTGATCGGCGTCCCCTCCTCCTCCGCGCGGGCCGCCGGCGCGGGTTTGGGCTGGTCCCCGAAGCGCTGCTTCAGCTCGGCGGCCTTGGCCCGCTTCACCACCGCCGACCTGTGCTCGGGCATGATCGCGACGACCTGGTCGAACTTGTCGATGGCGTCGCTGTAGTAGCCCTGGTAGAAGTCGGCGAGCCCCGCCCGGTACAGGGTGTCCAGGCGGCCCGGCCGGCTCTTCACTCCGTTGCGGGCCAGCATCTCGCCGACGATCGACGAGGGCACGATGTAGTTGGCGCTCTCGTTCCCCGACGACTGCGAACTCCCGAGGCCGACGACCTGGCCGTCGAGGTTGAATGCCGCTCCTCCGCTCATCCCCTCGCTCAGCGCGGCGCTGGTCTCGTAGAAGTCGTTGCCGGGTCCGTGCCGGCCGAGCGTGTCGATGGAGGACATCTTTCCGCTGCGGGCGGTCGGGGATATCTCCTCGGCCCCGGGTTCGGCGTCCCCGTAGGCGTAGCCGATGGAGATGACGTCCTGACCGACCTCTATGTCCCGCTGCGGCGCCAGTTCCGCCGCCGGGAGTTCGTCCTGCGCCACCTTCAGCAGGGCGACGTCACCCTCGCTGTACGGGGTCACGCTGATGACCCGGGCGGCCGCACCGGCCGCGGGCGCGTCGGTCCGCCACGTGACCCGGTCGCCCCCCACCTGCACATGCGCTTCGCGTTCGGGAGGGGAGCCGTTGGTGTTTCCCTCGACGGTCCAGCGCCGGTTGCCCGCGATCACGTCCGCCTGCAACTGCTGACCCTCGTAAGGGTCGAGTCCGTACTCGTCGACGAGTGCGCCGACGGCGTATTCGACGGCTTTCCCCCGGGCGCCGTCCTCCATGCTCTGGTCCAGGCAGTGCCCGGCCGTCGCCACGTATCCGGTCGGTTCCACGATCACCCCGCTGCAGCCCTCCGTCCAGGTGAACGGCCCGTCGAAGGCGAATCCCTCGATGTCGGTGAGCACATAGGCGAGGTAATCCACCTGGACGAAGACGGTCGCGGGCTGCACCAGTTCCTGGGCGCGGGCCTGTGGTGTCACCCGTGGAAGCGGGTCGTCGGCCTCCGGTGCGGCCCGGACACCGGGCGCCGCCGTCAGACCGGCGACCACGACGAGCGCGGCGGACGTGAGCGCGAGACGGGCCCGGGTGCGGGACCGGCCTCGGTGTGTACGCGAGAAGAACATCACTGGATTCCCCCATGTGTGCGAAAACGCGTGTGTACGGAAACGCGTGTGTGTGGAATTGAGAACCGCCGGCGACCGGAACGCGCGATGCCGTCCGGTGCGGTCCGGCCGCCGCGGCACAGCACGGCCCGGCCCATGGACCCGGCGCCCTTCTGGGCGGACTCTGAGCACAGGCTCTGTCCCCCGACCCGACCGCGGAAGGACCGGTTCTCATGAGTACGAGGAGCGTGGATCAGGCACCGGTTCTCAGCTTGTTACTTAACCTCTGGGCTCGAACAGGGCGTCGTACACCGTCACTCACCTGGGGATTCGCCGGACAGGCGGACGGCCTTCGCATGATCCTGCGTTCCGCCAAGGAATCAGAGTCATACGAAGGCCGCAGAGGTGAG
>NZ_JAVRHI010000007.1:0-7182 GCF_034105845.1 Streptomyces sp. CRN 30
GCCTCGGCCGCCGCCGCGTGGGCCGGGCGCCCCGACGCGTGACGTCCCTGCGGCCGGCCCGGACGTCCCCGAGCGCGGCGTGCGGCGTCCGCTCCCCGTGGTCCGCCGACGGGTCGAATCGCCCCGGTTCGCGTGACCTCGTACGCGATGCGCAGTTGGACGAGGCATGAAGAAGCGCAGCATGCTCGCCATCGCATCCCTGGCCACCGGACTCGTCGTCGCCGCCGTCTCCCCCTCGCACGGTGCCGAGGCCGGCGAGACCGGTGAGGCACTCATCAGTCTCGATGTCGACGACGCCCTCAGGGACCTCGGCTCCGCCGACAAGCTGATCACCGACGAGAGCCTGGCGGTGGACAAGCCGTCCCTGGGAGGCAACGCGGGCCAGGCGGGCCTGGGCGGCTGACGGCACCGTGTGGACTGCGCCGGGTCCACCGCCCCGTGCGGCGGGGGACCCGGCGCGGTGTGTCCGGCTCCTCATCAGCGGCTGGTTTCCGTGCCGGGGTGAAGCGGGCAAGCCTCAGAAGGCCAACAGAAGAGGGGGAACCGTGATCGTCTGGATCAACGGTGCGTTCGGTGCGGGGAAGTCCACCACCGCACGGGAACTGATCGACCTGATCCCGAACAGCACGCTCTTCGACCCCGAGGTCATCGGCGGCGCACTCACACACCTGCTGCCGGCCAAACGCCTCGCCGAGGTCGGTGACTACCAGGACCTGCCGAGTTGGCGACGGCTCGTGGTGGACACGGCCGCCGCCATGCTCACGGAGGTCGGCGGAACCCTCGTGGTTCCCATGACCCTGCTGCGTCAGGAGTACCGCGACGAGATCTTCGGCGGTCTCGCCGCACGCCGGATACCCGTACGGCATGTGCTCCTCGCCCCGGCTGAAACGATCCTGCGCGAGCGGATAGAGAGACGGGAGCTCCCACCCGACCTCCCCGACGGCGAGCTGAGGGTCCGTCAGTGGGCGTACGACCACATCGAGCCCTACCACGCGGCGCTCGCCTCCTGGCTGACCGCCGACGCCCACCCCGTCGACACCAGCGCCCTGACCCCGTACGAGACCGCCTGGCGCGTCGCTGAGGCGGTGCGCACCGGGGACGTACCGGTCTGCGACATCGTGCAGACGCCTGAACCCACGGCGGAGACCCTGGCGGCGGGGGTGCTGCTGTTCGACGAGCACGACCGCGTCCTGCTCGTCGACCCGACGTACAAGGCGGGCTGGGAGTTCCCCGGCGGGGTCGTCGAGCCCGGTGAGGCCCCCGCGCGCGCGGGCATGCGGGAGGTCACCGAGGAGACCGGCATACACCTCGACGACGTGCCCCGCCTGCTGGTCGTGGACTGGGAGCGGCCCGTGCCGCCCGGATACGGCGGACTGCGCCTCCTGTACGACGGGGGACGCCTGGACACCGACCGCCACCAACGGCCCGTCCTGCCGGGCCCCGAACTGCGCGAGTGGCGCTTCGTCACCGAGGAGGAGGCCGCCGACCTGCTGCCCCCCGTCCGCTACGAACGGCTGCGGTGGGCGCTGCGGGCCCGTGAGCGGGGCGCGGCGCTGTACCTGGAGGCGGGAGTGCCGGTGTAGCGCGGCCGGCATCGGGTGGGCGCACTCCGGGGTCGTCCCGTGCGCGCCCGCCCGCGATGCCCGCCGCGGCCGTCCGGTCGCGCTCGGCCGGTGGCCGTCAGCGTGCCGCGTAGTCGCGCAGGAACAGCGCCTCCGCCACCGACAGGCGCTCCAACTCCTCGGGGGAGACGCTCTCGTCGAGCCCGTGGATCTGCGCCTCCGGCTCGCTCAGGCCGAACAGCAGGATCTCGGCGTCCGGGTAGAGCCCGGCCAGCGTGGCGCAGAGCGGGATGGAGCCGCCCTCGCCCGCGTACCGCAGCTCCTGGCCGGGGTAGGCGACCGCCATCGCCGAGGCCATCGCCTCGTACGCCGGACTGGAGGTGTCGGGGCTGAAGCCCTCGCCGAGACCGGACAGTTCGAAGCTCACCCGCGCACCCCACGGGACGCGCGCCTGCAGGTGCTCCTGGAGCAGCTTGGCCGCCTCGGCGGCGGGCATGCCCGGGGGCACCCGCAGGCCGACCAGCGCCCGCGCGCTCGCCTGCACCGACGGGGTGGCGCCCACGACGGGCGGGCAGTCGATGCCGAGCACGGTGACGGCCGGGCGCGCCCACACGCGGTCGGCGACCGTGCCCGTGCCGATCAGCTCCACGCCGTCGAGCACCTTGGCGTCCTTGCGGAACTGCTCCTCCGGGTACTGCAGGCCCTGCCACTCGGCGTCGCCCGCGAGCCCGTCGACCGTCGTCGAACCGTCCTCGGCGCGCAGCGAGTCCAGCGCCCGGATCAGCGCGGCCAGCGCGTCGGGGGCCGCGCCACCGAACTGCCCGGAGTGCAGGTTGCCCTCCAGGGTGTCGACCTGGACGCGCAGCAGGGTCGTGCCGCGCAGCGAGGCGGTGACCGTCGGCAGGCCCACCTGGAAGTTGCCGGTGTCGCCGATGAGGATCGCGTCGGCGGCGAGCAGCTCCGGGTGCTGCTCGGCGTACCGCTCCAGACCACCGGTGGCCTGCTCCTCGGAGCCCTCGACGATCACCTTCACGTGCACGGGCACGCCGCCGTTCGCCTTCAGCGCCCGCAGCGCGAGCAGGTGCATGATGACGCCGCCCTTGCAGTCGGCCGCGCCGCGCCCGTACCAGCGGCCGTTCCGCTCCGTCAGCTCGAACGCCGGGCTGGTCCACCCGTCCTCGTCCAGCGGCGGCTGCACGTCGTAGTGCGCGTACAGCAGGACCGTCCTCGCGCCCGCGGGGCCGGGCAGGTAGCCGTACACCGACTGGGTGCCGTCCGGGGTGTCGAGCAGGTCGACGTCCGTGAAGCCCTCGGCGCGCAGCGCGGCCACGATCCAGTTCGCGGCGCCCTCGCTCTCACTCCTCGGGAACTGCGTGAAGTCCGCCACCGATGCGAAGGCCACCAGCTCGGTGAGCTCCTGCTTCGCCCGCGGCATCAGCGCGGCGACGGTCTCGGCGACCGGATTCGACGACATGGGCACGCTCCTGGGTGGTGCGACGTTGTACTGACGGGTACGTGGCTGCGTACGCGTAAAACGGTGTAAGGCGCATACGTCCGCCGATCCTCCCACAGCGGGCCATGACGAGGGCCGCCGTAGGATGCTCGGGACAGATGCGGCAGGCGGCGGATCGGGAGCAGTAGACCATCGTGAGCAGCGACAACTCTTCGGCGGACGACGTGCGGGACGACGCGGAGCAGGTGTGGGACGTCGTCGTGGTCGGCGCGGGGCCCGCGGGGGCCTCGGCCGCCTACGCGGCGGCGGTCGCGGGACGGCGCGTCCTGCTGCTGGAGAAGGCGGAGCTGCCCCGCTACAAGACGTGCGGCGGCGGCATCATCGGCCCCTCGCGCGACAACCTGCCGCCCGGTTTCGAGCTGCCGTTCAAGGACCGCGTGCACGCGGTCACCTTCTCCCACAACGGCCGCTTCACGCGCACCCGCCGCTCCCGGCAGATGCTGTTCGGGTTGATCAACCGGCCCGAGTTCGACCAGCAGCTGGTCGAGCACGCGCAGAAGGCGGGCGCGGAGCTGCGCACCGGCGTCACGGTCTCGCGGGTCGAGCAGCACGGCTCCGCGGTGCCGGACCGGCGGACGGTCGCCGTCGTCCTCCAGGGCGGCGAGACGCTGCTCGCCCGGGCCGTGGTCGGAGCGGACGGCAGCGCGAGCCGCATAGGCGCACACGTCGGGGTGAAACTCGACCAGGTCGACCTCGGCCTGGAGGTGGAGATCCCGGTGCCGGAGACCGTCGCCGAGGACTGGAAGGGCCGCGTCCTCATCGACTGGGGCCCGATGCCCGGCAGTTACGGCTGGGTCTTCCCCAAGGGCGACACGCTGACGGTCGGCGTGATCTCCGCGCGCGGCGAGGGCGCCGCCACCAAGCGGTACCTGGAGGACTTCATCGGCCGGCTCGGCCTCGCGGGCTTCGAGCCGAGCGTCTCCTCCGGGCACCTGACCCGCTGCCGCGCCGACGACTCGCCCCTGTCGCGCGGCCGGGTGCTGGTGTGCGGGGACGCGGCCGGGCTGCTGGAGCCGTGGACCCGCGAGGGCATCTCCTTCGCGCTGCGCTCCGGGCGGCTCGCGGGGGAGTGGGCGGTACGGATCGCGGAGGCGCACGACGCGGTGGACACCCGGCGCCAGGCCCTCAACTACGCCTTCGCGGTCAAGTCCGGGCTCGGCGTCGAGATGGGCGTCGGGAAGACGATGCTGAAGATGTTCGAGCGCCGGCCCGGCCTGTTCCACGCGGCCCTCACCGGTTTCCGGCCGGCCTGGCGGGCGTTCGCCGAGATCACGCGCGGCTCGACCACCCTGGGCGAGCTCGTCCGTACCCATCCGACGGCCCAGCGCGTCCTGGCCAGATTCGACCGGTGAGACCGGTGCAACGGGTGAGCGCGGGGGCGCCGTTCACGCGGTGCCGGTGATGCGGAAGACGGGGTGGTCGGGGGCCGCGCGCCGCAGCTCCTCGTCCGAGGAGCCGGGGCCGACGCCCTTGAAGAACGTGCCGACCTCGGCGTTCCACCTGCTGAGGTAGGCACGGAGCAGCGGAGCCTTGTCGTCGTCGGCGACCTCCGTCGCGGTGAACACCTCCACGGTTCTGCCCAGCCGCAGTTCGCCGCCGCCCGCGGCCCGCATGTTGTGCGTCCACTGCACATGACCGCGCGGCGCGACCAGGTACCGCTCGCCGTCCACGGTCAGCACGTGCACCGGAGCGGTGCGCCACTCACCGCTCCTGTGGCCGCGGACGGCGAGGACCCGGGAGCCCCGGACGTCGATGCCGCGGCCGGTCAGCCAGGCGACGGCGCGGTTGAGCACGTGGACGGTGAACCAGCCGGGCTTGCGTACGTACGCGGACATGCGTGGTCCTCTCGGCAGGGCGGGAAGAGCGAAGCGTGCGAGCGGTGTTCGGGTGCGCCGTACGGGGTCAGGCGGCGGGGCCGGTACGGCCGGGTCCGCCGGGCCGGGTGCCGCCGCCCTGGTGGAAGCGGACGAGCACGCTCACCACCCGGACGGCGAACAGGACGACGGCCACCACGGCGGCGCACGGGAGCAGCGCACGCTCCACCGGGTCCGGCAGCGCGAAGAGCAGCGCCGGACCCGCCACGGCGCCGAACACCACGGCCGCCGCGAACGCGGCACTGAGCAGCGCGTACCCGATCTCCACGGTCATCGCGTCCCGCTCGGCCTGCGTTCGCCGTCCCTGTCGCCGTCCCTGTCCGGTGTGTTCCATGTGTTCCGGCCCCCCCGTCCCCACGTCCCCACGTCTTTCACAGCATAGGGGGAGAGCCTCCCGGCCCCGCCGGCCGCCGTGCGGTCGGCGACCGTACCGCGGGCCCCGTCACACGCCCGCCACCCCCTCGCGCTCCGCCCGCCGGCCGTCGCCCGGTGCGTCGCGGGCGAGCCAGGCGGCGATGGTACGGGCGATCGGTTGGCCCGTGTCGATCTCGACGAACCCGAACTGGCCGGACTGGTTGCACTCCAGGAACCACCAGATCCCGTCGGCGTCCTCCGCGAAGTCGAAGGCGCCGTAGGCCAGTCGGGCCCGGCGGAGATAGGCGTGCACGGCCTCGGCCGTACGCACCGGTACGTCGACCGGCTGCCAGGACGTGCCGGCCCGGGCGAACCGCACGTCCACCTCGTCCGGGCCCGCGTCGGCGTCGACCGGCTTGCGGGCGGCCAGCAGGCGGTCGCCGACGGCGGTGAGGCGGATGTCGGCACGCTTGGCGATCCGGCGCTGCAGCAGTGTCGGACCGAGGGCGACGGCGGCGAAGTCCGTGCCCGGCGGGACCCGGCTGGTCGGCACCGCCTCGGGCGGGTCCTGCGGATGCGTGCCGGACACGGTCTTGACCACCAGGTCGGGGAAACGCTCCGCGAACTCGCGGGCGGCCTGCGGGAACGAGGTGATCAGCGTGGCCGGCACGGGCAGCCCGGCGCGCTGGGCGAGACGCAGCTGCCAGGGCTTGTGGCGGGCCCGGGCGGCCGCGTCGGGGTGGTTCATCCAGCGGGCGTCGGTGCCGCGCAGGATGCCGTACAGCGCCTGGGCGGACTCCTCGGTCAGCCAGGCGGACGGCCGGGCCGCCCGGGTGCCCGGGACGCCCGGCCTGCGGACCCAGACGGACCGCAGGCCGCTCGTGCTCACCAGACGGCCGCCGGCGGACAGGTGCCCGCGGAACTCCCCGTGCACGTACTCACCGGAGAGCGCGACCCCGCCCGGAAGATCGGCGGGGTCGAGCCGGAGCACGGGGACACCGTTCGCGTTGAGTTCGGCCACCACCATGTCCGCCGTCACATCCTGTTCGCACGTCAGGATCAGTACGGTCATCGTCGCCGGTCCGTGGTCAGTCGTCGAAGTGGGTCTTCGAGCCCGCGGTGGAGGTGGTCGCCCCCGCCTCCCGCAACACCCCGTAGTCGTGGACGGCGGCGCGTCCGTCGGCCAGGACGTTCAACTGCCGGTCCGAGTCATAGGTGTACGCAGCGCTGACCTCCAACTGCTCAGCAGGGCGAGCGTAGTTGAGTGCGAACAGTCGCATCGTCTCTCCTTGTTCGGGGGCCACCCGGGCATGCGGACGGTGACGCTCCGGCGTCACGCGGGCAGCACGGATCGCAGTGCTCTCATGGAGTAATACGAGTCGAACGGGTGATTGGTTTCCTCACGCTGTGTGACCGTGGTGCCGGATCGGCCGTCCCCTCCGGGTCGGACGCGCCGGGCTCGGGCCGCAGGTGTGCGCGTACCTGCTACTTCCCCGTAGACGAGGTGCTATCGGGGTGCCGGGACCCGAGTGGTTGCGATTCGGTCACATTCGGGGCATGCCGTGAAAGTCGTGAGTGACCCACGGGGAACGGGGCAGGCGACCGTCCACTGGAGAAAGGGGACCCACCGTGCTCGTTCCCGACCCGAAGGTCGTCAGACAACTGCTCACCCGGTACGCCACCCTGCGCATCGCCCACGCGGAGAAGGAGACGCCGCGGACGGCGCAGGGGCTGACGGAGGTCGGCGAGGCCCTGTGCACCCTGATGGGCGAGGCCGAGGTCGACGCGGCGATCGCCGCCGCGGACGAGGCGCTGGCGGCGGGCCGCAGGACGGGGCCGGCGGCGTCCGCCGGGCAGCGCGACCTGCCCCTGGCCGTCT
>NZ_JAVRHI010000008.1:0-8899 GCF_034105845.1 Streptomyces sp. CRN 30
CACCGCCGGAGACGCCGCAGTCGACGAAGCCGATGCCCTTCAGGCCCAGCTCCACCGCGTGCTTCTCGTCGTCCGTCCAGCGCGAGTTCCCGCCGTCCACGACGACGTCACCGGGCTCCAGGAGCTCGGCCAGCTCGTCGACGGTGGCCTGGGTGGCGGCACCCGCCGGGACCATCACCCACACCACGCGCGGGCCCTCCAGCTTCTCCACCAGTTCGGGGAGGCTGGAGACGTCGGAGAGGGCGGGGTTGCGGTCGTAGCCGACGACGGTGTGGCCCGCGCGGCGGATCCGCTCGCGCATGTTGCCGCCCATCTTGCCGAGGCCGATGAGTCCGAGCTGCATGTCAGTTCACTTCTTCCTGAGAGTGCGGTAAGCGGCCACGAGGGCGGTGGTGGACGGGTCGAGGCCGGGGACGTCGGTGCCTTCGGTGAGGGCGGGTTCGACGCGCTTGGCGAGGACCTTGCCGAGTTCGACGCCCCACTGGTCGAAGGAGTCGATGTTCCACACCGCGCCCTGGACGAAGACCTTGTGCTCGTAGAGCGCGACGAGCTGGCCGAGCACCGCCGGGGTGAGCCGGGGGGCGAGGATGGTGGTGGTGGGCCGGTTGCCGCGGAAGGTCTTGTGCGCGACCAGTTCCTCGGCCACCCCCTCGGCGCGGACCTCGTCCGCACTCTTGCCGAAGGCCAGCGCCTGGGTCTGGGCGAAGAAGTTGGCCATCAGCAGGTCGTGCTGGGCGGCCAGGGTCTCACCGAGCTCGTCCACCGGGCGGGCGAAGCCGAGGAAGTCGGCCGGGATCAGCTTGGTGCCCTGGTGCAGCAGCTGGTAGTAGGCGTGCTGGCCGTTGGTGCCCGGGGTGCCCCACACCACCGGCCCCGTCTGCCAGGCCACCGGCTGCCCGTCGCGCTGCACCGCCTTGCCGTTGGACTCCATGTCCAGCTGCTGCAGATAGGCGGTGAACTTCGACAGGTAGTGGCTGTAGGGCAGCACCGCGTGCGCCTGCGCGTCGAAGAAGTTGTTGTACCAGACGCCCAGCAGGCCCAGCAGCAGCGGCACGTTCTGCTCCGGCGGGGCGGTGCGGAAGTGCTCGTCGACGGTGTGGAACCCGTCCAGCATGGCCCGGAAGTGCTCCGGCCCGACCGCGATCATCAGCGGCAGGCCGATCGCGGAGTCGTAGGAGTAGCGGCCGCCGACCCAGTCCCAGAACTCGAACATGTTCGCGGTGTCGATGCCGAAGTCGGCGACCTTCTCCGCGTTCGTCGACAGCGCCACGAAGTGCCTGGCCACCGCCTTCTCTCCCCCACTCTCGGCTTCGCTCGAGCGGGAGGTGCCCCCACCATCCAGCTGCTCCAGCAGCCACGCGCGCGCCGAGGTGGCGTTGGTGATGGTCTCGATGGTGGTGAACGTCTTGGAGGCGACGATGAACAGGGTCTCCGCCGCGTCCAGGTCGCGCACCGCCTCGTGCAGGTCCGCGCCGTCCACGTTGGACACGAACCGCACGGTCAGCGAGCGGTCGGTGTAGGCGCGCAGCGCCTCGTAGGCCATCGCCGGGCCCAGATCCGAGCCGCCGATACCGATGTTGACCACGTTGCGGATGCGCCGGCCGGTGTGCCCGGTCCACTCACCGGACCGGACCCGGTCCGCGAAGCCGGCCATCTTGTCCAGCACCGCGTGCACCTTCGGCACCACGTTCTCGCCGTCCACCTCGACGACCGCGTCCCGCGGCGCGCGCAGCGCGGTGTGCAGCACCGCCCGGTCCTCGGTGGTGTTGATCCGCTCACCACGGAACATCGCGTCCCGCAGCCCGAACACGTCCGTCGCGGCCGCGAGCTCCCGCAGCAGGGCCAGCGTCTCGTCGGTGACCAGGTGCTTGGAGTAGTCGACGTGCAGGTCGCCCACCCGTGCGGTGTAGCGCTCGGCCCGGCCGGGGTCCGCCGCGAACAGGTCCCGCAGGTCCGGGTCGCGCAGCGCGTGCGCCCGGTGGTCCGCCAGCGCGGTCCACTCGGGACGCCGGTCGAGCTCGGGGGAGTCAGGCATGGGTGGCGTTCTCCTCGTTCGGTTCGCCGCGCAGGGCGACGCAGTACATCTCGTCCGCGTCGAGGCGGCGCAGTTCCTCGGCGATCAGTTCGGAGGTGGTGCGCACCTTCAGGGCGAGGGTGCGCGCGGGCTGGCCCGGCAGGGTGAGCGTGGCGAGCGGGCCCTCGGGGCGGTCGATCACGATCTCGCCGTGCTCGGTGCCGAGCCGTACGCCGGTGACCACGGGTCCGCCGGTCACGATGCGCTCGACCCGCACGCCCAGCCGCGCCTCCAGCCAGCGGGACAGCAGCTCGGCGCTGGGGTTGTCCGCCTCGCTCTCGACGGCGGCCGAGGTGACCGTCGCCCGGGCCTGGTCGAGGGCCGCGGCCAGCATGGAGCGCCACGGGGTGAGCCGGGTCCACGCCAGGTCGGTGTCGCCGGGCGCGTAGGACCTGGCCCGCAGGTCCAGCACGTCGAGGGGGCTCTCCACGGCGTACATGTCGGTGATGCGGCGCTGGGCGAGGGCGCCGAGCGGGTCCTTCGCGGGGATCTCCGGCGCGTCCACGGGCCACCAGACGACCACGGGGGCGTCGGGCAGCAGCAGCGGCAGCACCACGGAATCGGCGTGGTCGCACACCTCGCCGTACAGCCGCAGCACCACGGTCTCGCCGGTGCCGGCGTCGGCGCCCACGCGGATCTCCGCGTTGAGGTGCGACTGGTGGCGTTCGCGGGGGTTGCGGGCGTGCCGCTTGATGACGACGAGGGTCCGCGAGGGGTGCTCGTGGGAGGCCTGCTGCGCGGCCTTCATCGAGTCGTAGGCGTTCTCCTCGTCGGTGACGATGACCATCGTCAGCACCATGCCCACGGCGGGCGTGCCGATGGCGCGGCGGCCCTGTACGAGCGCCTTGTTGATCTTGCTTGCCGTGGTGTCGGTCAGGTCGATCCTCATGGCCTGCGCCAGCTCCGTCCGTCTCGTGCGAGCATCTCGTCGGCTTCCTCCGGGCCCCAGGTGCCCGAGGCGTACTGCGCGGGCCTGCCGTGCTTGTCCCAGTACTCCTCGATCGGGTCGAGGATCTTCCAGGACTCCTCCACCTCCTGGTGGCGGGGGAACAGGTTGGCGTCACCGAGCAGTACGTCCAGGATCAGGCGTTCGTACGCCTCCGGGCTGGACTCGGTGAACGACTCGCCGTAGGCGAAGTCCATGGACACGTCCCGGATCTCCATCGAGGTACCCGGCACCTTGGACCCGAAGCGCACGGTCATGCCCTCGTCCGGCTGGACGCGGATGACGATCGCGTTGGCGCCGAGCTCCTCGGTGGCGGTGGAGTCGAAGGGGGAGTGGGGCGCCCGCTGGAAGACCACCGCGATCTCGGTGACCCGGCGGCCGAGCCGCTTGCCGGCCCGCAGGAAGAAGGGGACGTCCGCCCAGCGGCGGTTGTCGACCTCCAGCCGGATGGCCGCGTAGGTGTCGGTCTTCGACTGCGGGTCGATGCCCTCCTCGTCCAGGTAGCCCCTCACCTTCGCGCCGCCCTGCCAGCCGGCCGCGTACTGTCCGCGCACCGTGTGCAGGCCGAGGTCGTCCGGCAGCCGCACGGACTTCAGGACCTTGAGCTTCTCGGTGAGCAGCGACTCGGCGTCGAAGGCGATGGGTTCCTCCATCGCGGTGAGGGCGAGGAGCTGCAGGAGGTGGTTCTGGATGACGTCGCGGGCGGCGCCGATGCCGTCGTAGTAGCCGGCCCGGCCGCCGATGCCGATGTCCTCGGCCATGGTGATCTGCACGTGGTCGACGTAGGACCGGTTCCAGATCGGCTCGTACATCTGGTTGGCGAAGCGCAGCGCCAGGATGTTCTGGACGGTCTCCTTGCCGAGGTAGTGGTCGATGCGGAAGACCTGGTCCGGGTCGAACACCTCGTGCACGAGCGCGTTCAGCTCGCGGGCGCTGTCCAGGTCGCGGCCGAACGGCTTTTCGATGACCGCGCGCCGCCAGGAGCCCTCCGGTGCGTCCGCCAGGCCGTGCTTCTTCAGCTGCTGGACGACCTTGGGGAAGAACTTCGGCGGCACCGAGAGGTAGAAGGCGAAGTTGCCGCCCGTGCCGCGGGAGGCGTTCAGCTCGTCGACGGCCGACCGCAGCTGCTCGAACGCCTCGTCGTCGTCGAAGTTGCCCGGGATGAAGCGCATGCCCTCGGCGAGCTGCTGCCAGACCTCCTCGCGGAACGGGGTGCGGGCGTGCTCCTTGACCGCGTCGTGCACCACCTGCGCGAAGTCCTGGTCCTCCCAGTCGCGCCGGGCGAACCCGACGAGGGAGAAGCCCGGCGGCAGCAGGCCGCGGTTGGCCAGGTCGTACACGGCCGGCATCAGTTTCTTGCGGGACAGGTCACCGGTCACACCGAAGATGACCAGGCCGGAGGGCCCGGCGATGCGCGGCAGCCGGCGGTCGCGTTCGTCGCGCAGTGGATTGGTCCAGGTGGTCATCACGCGTCCGCTCCCTTGCGGTCCAGGGACTTCCCGACCGCGAGCAGCAGGTCCTGCCAGGCGGTCTCGAACTTCCGTACGCCCTCGTCCTCCAGCCGCTCGACGACCTCGTCGTAGGAGATGCCGAGCGCCTCGACCGCGGCCAGGTCGACGCGCGCCCGGTCGTACCCGCCGGTCACCGTGTCACCCGTGATGTCGCCGTGCTCCGCGGTGGCGAGGAGGGTGGCCTCGGGCATGGTGTTGACGGTGCCCGGCGCCACGAGCCGGTCCACGTACATCGTGGACCTGTACGCCGGGTCCTTCACTCCCGTGGAGGCCCACAGCGGGCGCTGCTTGCGGGCGCCGGACGCGGCGAGCGCGGTCCAGCGGCCGGAGGCGAAGACCTCCTCGTACGCCGCGTAGGCGAGCCGGGCGTTGGCGAGGGCGGCGCGGCCCTTGAGGGAGAGGGCCTCGTCCGTGCCGATCCGCGTCAGCCGCGCGTCGATCTCGGAGTCGACGCGGGAGACGAAGAAGGAGGCGACGGAGTGGATCGAGGCCAGGTCGTGCCCGGCCGCCTGCGCCTTCTCCAGGCCCGCCAGGTAGGCGTCCATGACCTCGCGGTAGCGGTCCAGCGAGAAGATCAGCGTGACGTTGACGCTGATGCCGAGGCCGATGACCTCGGTGATCGCCGGGAGCCCGGCCCGGGTCGCCGGAATCTTGATCATGACGTTGGGGCGGTCCACCAGCCACGCGAGCTGTCTGGCCTCGGCGACCGTGGCGGCCGTGTCGTGCGCGAGGCGCGGGTCGACCTCGATGGAGACCCGGCCGTCGCGGCCCGCGGTGGCTTCATGCACCGGGCGCAGGACGTCGGCGGCGGCGCGTACGTCGGCGGTGGTCATCATCCGTACGGCCTCGTCGACCGTCACCCCGCGCACGGCCAGGTCGGCGAGCTGCTCCTCGTAACCCTCGCCCGACCCGATGGCCGTCTGGAAGATCGACGGGTTGGTGGTCACGCCCACCACGTGCTGCTTCTCGACGAGGGAGGCGAGGTTGCCGGAGGTGACGCGCTCGCGCGAGAGGTCGTCGAGCCAGATGGAGACGCCCTCGTCGGACAGGCGTTTCAGGGGGTCCGCGGCCGCGGTCGCCGCGGCGGTCGTATCGGTCACAGTGGTCATCCTTCTTCAGTAACTCGCATCAAGCGCGGTCGGCCGCGGTGTCCGTGACCGCGTCGAGCGCGGTCCGGGCGGCGGCGACGACGTTCTCAGGGGTGAAGCCGTACTCGGTGAAAAGGGTCCTGGCGTCGGCGGAGGCGCCGAAGTGTTCCAGGGAGACGACGCGTCCGTGCTCACCGACGTACCGGTACCAGGTGAGGGCGACGCCCGCCTCGACCGCCACGCGGGCCTTCACGGACGGCGGCAGCACGCTCTCCCGGTAGGCAAGGGGCTGTTCCTCGAACCACTCCACGCACGGCATCGACACCACGCGCGTGGCGACGCCCCGCTCCTCCAGCCGCTCGCGCGCGGCGACGGCGAGCTGCACCTCGGAGCCGGTGGCGAGGAGGAGCACCTCCGGGGTGCCGGTGGACGCCTCACGGAGGACGTACCCGCCCTTCACGGCGTCCGGGTTCGGCTCGTACGTGGGCACGCCCTGGCGGGTGAGGGCGAGGCCGTGCGGGGCCGGGTGGGTGGCGTGGCGCCGCAGGATCTCGGCCCAGGCGGCGGCGGTCTCGTTGGCGTCGGCGGGACGGACGACGTTCAGGCCGGGGATGGCCCGGAGGGAGGCGAGGTGCTCGACGGGCTGGTGGGTGGGGCCGTCCTCGCCGAGTCCGACGGAGTCGTGCGTCCACACGTAGGTCACCGGGAGCTGCATCAGGGAGGAGAGGCGGACGGCGCCCCGCATGTAGTCGGAGAACACCAGGAAGGTGCCGCCGTAGATGCGGGTGTTGCCGTGCAGGGCGATGCCGTTCATGGCGGCGGCCATGGCGTGCTCGCGGATGCCGAAGTGGATCGTACGGCCGTACGGGTCCGCGCCCGGCAGCGGATTGCCCCGGGGCAGGAAGGAGCTGGTCCTGTCGATCGTGGTGTTGTTCGAGCCGGCGAGGTCGGCCGAGCCGCCCCACAGCTCGGGGAGGACCGCGCCGAGCGCCTTCAGGACCGTGCCGGACGCGGCCCGGGTGGCGACCGCCCCGCCCTCCTCGAAGACCGGCAGGTGCCTCTCCCAGCCCTCGGGGAGCTGCCCCGCCACCACGCGGTCGAACAGCCGTGCGTTCTCGGGGTGGGCGTCGCGCCACGCCTCGACCCGCCTGTTCCAGGCGGCGTGCGCCTCGGCGCCCCGGTCGAGGGCCAGCCGGGCGTGGGCCAGGACCTCGTCCGCGACCTCGAAGTGCCGCTCCGGGTCGAAACCGAGGACGCGCTTGGTGGCCGCGACCTCCTCCTCGCCCAGCGCCGAGCCGTGCGCGGCCTCGGTGTTCTGCGCGTGCGGCGCGGGGAAGGCGATGATCGTGCGCATCGCGATGAACGACGGGCGCGCGGTCTCGGCGCGCGCGGCCCGCAGCGCCTCGTACAGGGCGTGGACGTCGACGTCGCCGTTCGGCGCGGGCTCGATCCGCTGGACGTGCCAGCCGTACGCCTCGTACCGCCGTACGACGTCCTCGGAGAACGCGGTGGCGGTGTCGCCCTCGATCGAGATGTGGTTGTCGTCGTAGAGGAACACGAGGTTGCCGAGCCTCTGATGGCCCGCGAGGGAGGACGCCTCGGCGGAGATGCCCTCCTCCAGGTCGCCGTCGGAGACGATCGCCCAGACCACGTGGTCGAACGGGGAGGTGCCCGCGGGCGCCTCCGGGTCGAACAGGCCGCGCTCGTAGCGGGCGGCCATCGCCATGCCCACCGCGTTCGCCGCACCCTGGCCCAGCGGGCCCGTGGTGGTCTCCACCCCCGCGGTGTGCCCGTACTCGGGGTGACCGGGCGTCTTCGACCCGTACGTGCGGAACGCCTTCAGGTCGTCCAGCTCCAGTTCGTACCCGGCGAGGAACAGCTGGGTGTAGAGCGTCAGCGAGGTGTGCCCGGGGGAGAGGACGAAGCGGTCGCGGCCGGTCCACTCGGGGTCGGCGGGGTCGTGCCGCATCACCTTCTGGAAGAGCGTGTACGCGGCGGGTGCCAGGCTCATCGCCGTGCCCGGGTGGCCGTTGCCGACCTTCTGCACGGCGTCGGCCGCGAGGACACGGGCCGTGTCGACGGCACGCCGGTCGAGATCGGTCCACTCGAAACGGTCGGACGGGTGCGAGCTCATCTTCAAGAGATCCTCGATCGGAGCGGGGGACAGCTCTGACGTGTTCAAAACTAAAAGTCGGACTTTTGGTCGGGAAGGTCTCCCTGTGTCAGCCTTCGGTGAAAGTGGGACACCGGGCGCCGCGCGGGCGGAACCCGGGGCGGAGCGAGCCGACGCGAGAGGGACATGACGGACAGAACCACCCATGACGGGTGCGTGGAGGACGTGAGCGGCGGCCCGGTCGGTGCGGGCGGTGAGGGCATCAGGACGTTCACCTTTCCGGCGGCGGGCCCGGCCCTCTCCGGCGTCGGCATGCGGATAGGCCCGATGGGACCGGACCACCCCTGGCACCCCGAGGCACCGCTCGAGCGCGTGCACCGCATCGACTTCCACGTGGTGATGTTGTTCAGCGGCGGCCCCGTTGCTCACATGATCGACTTCGCCGAGTACCAGGCCTCGGCCGGTGACCTGCTCTGGATCCGTCCCGGGCAGGTGCACCGCTTCTCCCGCACGACCGGGTACCGCGGGACCGCGCTGACCATGCAGCCCGGCTTCCTGCCCCGCGCCACGGTGGAGGCGACGGGGCTCTACCGGTACGATCTGCCCCCGCTGCTGCGCCCCGGCCCCGACCGGCTGGCGGGCCTGCGCGACGCCCTCGCGCAACTGGAGCGCGAGTACACCGACGTCGGGACCCTGCCGCCCAGCCTGCACACCGCGGTGCTGCGGCACTCGCTGAGCGCGTTCCTGCTCCGCCTCGCGCACCTCGCGGCCAGTTCGGCGGAGGCCGGGCGGCAGCAGGCCGACACGACCTTCACCCGGTTCCGGGACGCCGTGGAGCAGGGTTTCCCCACCAACCACAGCGTCAGCGCGTACGCCGACGCCCTCGGGTACTCCCGCCGCACCCTGGTCCGCGCCGTCCGCGCCGCGACGGGCCAGACCCCCAAGGGCTTCATCGACCGGCGGGTGGTCCTGGAGGCCAAGCGGCTGCTGGCCCACACGGAGCTGCCGATCGGCCGGGTCGGTGCGGCCGTCGGCTTCCCGGACGCGGCCAACTTCTCGAAGTTCTTCCAGCTGCACGCCGGTGCCACCCCGGTGGCCTTCCGGGCGGAGCTGCGCTGACGGGCGTACGGGCACGGCGAAGGGCGGGTCGCACGCGCGCGCGTGCGA
>NZ_JAVRHI010000009.1:0-6127 GCF_034105845.1 Streptomyces sp. CRN 30
CGTCGGCCCGGGCGTCGGCGCGGCTCCCGGCACCGCCCCCGGCAGCGGCACCGCTCCCGCCACCGGTACGGCGGTCGTGCTCGGCGGTCTCGGGGACGTGGGCCTGGCCCTGGCCGGGCACCTGGCCCGCTCCGGACGGCGGGTCGTGGTGACCGGCCGCACCGGACTCGACCCGGACGCCGCGCCGGGCGGCGACCGGGCGGCGCGCGCGGAGACCGTACGCCTCCTGCGGGACTCCGGCGCCGACATCGAGGTCCGCGCGGCGGACGCCGCCGACCCCGCCGCCACCACGGACCTGCTGCGCGAACTCACCGACCGGCACGGCCCGCTGGACCTGGTCGTGCACGCCGCCGGAGTGGTCGCCTCCGCAGCCGTCGCACCGTTGCGGGCCACCGAGGAGGACACCGTGCGCGCCCACGCGCACGCCAAGGTCACCGCGGCCCTGGCACTGCGCACCGCCGTGCACGCCCTCCCGGCCGGCCGCCGCCCGGCCACCGTGCTGCTGATGTCCTCGGCCACCGCGTTCGTCGGCGGCCTGGGCCTCGCCCCGTACGCCGCCGTCAACCGCTTCCTGGACGCGCTGGCCGAGCACGAGCGGCCCACGGGCCCGGACGCGCCCCGCTGGATCAGCGTGGCGTGGGACGGCTGGCGGGTGGGCCCCGGTGGGACCGAACGGACCGTGGCCTCCCGGCACTCGATCGGCCTGGCGGACGGCGCGCGCACCGTGGACCGGCTGCTCGCGCCGGCGCTCCGGGACCGCGTCCCGGCCTCCGTCGCGGTCTCCCCGGCCGACCTCGCCCCCCGTACGGCGGGCACCCCCACCGCCGTACCCGCCGCCGACGCGCCCACGGCAGCGGCACCGGCGGGCGGTCCGGGGTTCCGCAGCGGCGCGGAGACCCGGCTCGCCGAGGTCTGGACGGACCTGCTCGGCTTCCCCGTCACCGACCGCGACGCCGACTTCTTCGCCCTCGGCGGCCACTCCCTGCTGGCCACCCGGATGCTCGCCCGGCTGCGCGACGACCACGGCGCCGACCTGCGCCTGCAGGACCTGCTCGCCCGGCCGACCGTCGCCGCCCTGGCCCCGCTGCTGCCCGGCTCGGAGAGGGGACCCGTCCCCGCCGCTCCCGCACACGTGGACGCGGCGCCCGGCGACGGTCCGCGGGAGTTCCCCCTCACCCGGGTGCAGCACGCCTACTGGATCGGCGGGTCGGGCGGCTACCGCCTGGGCGACGTCCCGTGCTCCTTCCACCTGGAGTACGACTGCCCCGGCCTGGACACCGACCGTTACGAGGCGGCGTGGAACGCGGTGATCGCCCGCCATCCGATGCTGCGCGCGGTCATCTCGCCGGAGGGCCGCAACCGCGTCCTCGACCGGGTGCCCCGCTACCGCATCCGCGTCCAGGACCTGACCGGGTACGACGGGGCCGAGCGCGCCCGGAGGCTGGAGCGGGTCCGCGACCGCATGGTGCGCCGGGAGCCCCGCCCGGGCCGCTGGCCCCTGGTCGACATCCGGGCGGCCCGGCTGCCCGGCGACGTCGTCCGCCTGTTCGTCAACGTCGACGTCCTGGTGTGCGACACGGCCAGCTACCTGATCTGGGACCGGGAGCTGCGCACCCTCTACCGCGACCCGGATGCGCAACTGCCGCCGCTGCGCACCACGTTCGCGGAGTGCGTGGCCGCGCTGGAGCGCCGTGCCGAGGGCCCCGAGTACGCCCGGGCCGCCGCCCACTGGCGCGCCCGGCTGGACGCGGGCGAGCTGCCCGGCGCGCCCGCGCTCCCCGTACGCCCCCAGGAGCCGGGCGAGCGGCCCCGCTTCGCCCGCCGCAGCGCCCGTCTGGAGCCGGACCGCTGGAACGCCCTCAAGGCCGAGGCGGCCCGGCGCGGCCTGACCCCCACGGTCGTCCTCCTGGCGGCCTACGGGGAGGCGCTCGCGCGGTGGGCGGGGCAGGACCGGTTCTCCGTCACCCTCACCCTCTTCGACCGGCCGGCCCACCTCCCGGGCGCGGACGACGTGGTCGGCGACTTCACCTCGCTCATGCTGCACACGGTGGACCGCTCGGGGAGCACCCGCTTCGCCGACGCCGCCGCCCGCGCCCAGCGCACCCTGTTCGAGGACCTGGACCACCGGGAGTTCTCCGCGCTGGACCTGCTCGCCGAGAAGTCCGCGCGCACCGGGCGCACCGAGTCCGTCCCCGTCGTCTTCACCAGCGCCCTGGGACTGTCGGGCCCGCTCGGCGGCGATCACGACCTGGACTGGGCCGGCACCCCCGTGCACGGCGTGAGCAGCACCCCGCAGACCTGGCTCGACCACCAGGTGATCGAGCAGCACGGGGCGCTCCTGCTGCAGTGGGACGTCCTGGAGAGCGTGCTGCCCGCCGACGAGGCGGACGCGGCGTTCACGGCCTACGCGGAACGGGTGCGCCGGCTGGCCGACGCGCCGGAGCTGTGGGACGCGGACGAGGTTCCCGCCACCCATGACGCCGACGCGGACGCCGCCCTGCTGCTGCGCGACGGCACCAGCGGCAGCGACCGGGACGACCGCCCGCTGTTCCTGATGCACCCCTCGGGCGGGGACGTGCTCTGCTACGGCGAACTCGCCCGCCTCCTCACCGACGGCCGCCCCGTGGTGGCGCTCACCGACCCCGCCCTGACCGGCGGCAGGGGGCCGCGGACCATCGCCGAGATGACGACCCGTTACCTCGCCGCGGTCCGCTCCCACCAGCCGCACGGCCCGTACCTGCTGGGCGGCTGGTCGATGGGCGGCACGGTCGCCCACCAGATGGCCGTGGAACTCGAACGGCGGGGTGAACGGACCGACCTCCTGGTCCTGATCGACTCCAACACCCCCGACCGCATCCGGACCCTGGGCGGCACCGACCGCGACCAGGACACCGCCTTCGCCGCCGTCCGCTACCTGCGCTCACTGGAGGCGTTCCTCGACGTGGACCTGGGCCTCGGCCCGGACCTCGACCCCGGCGCCGGCGCCGACGCGGCGGCGGTGCGCGAGGCCGTCACCGCACGCCTGCGGACGGCGGGCCTGCTCAGCCCGAGGGACACCGCCGACCGGCGGCTGGAGGTCTTCGAACGCCACCTGCGGGCGCTGGCGGACCACAAGGCCGGACACCTCACCGACCCGGCCACCCGGCTGCTGCTCGTCGCCGCCTCCCGGCCCTCGCCGCACAACGCCGGCGTCGGCATGGGCGTCGACGACGCCGGCGACCTGCCCGCCCTGGGCTGGCTGCCGCACGTCGGCGGCCCGGTCGACGCGCACACCGTCGAGGGCCACCACTACTCACTGCTGCACGACCCGGCGGTACGCCGGACCGCCGCCCTCGTCGACCGGGCCCTGGCCGCCGTACGCGCCGGCCGCTGAACCCCGCCCGACACCCCACCCGTCACCACTTCACCGGAACCCCGCGGAAAGCGACCATGACCCAGCCTTCGTTCCCCCCTGCCCTCGCGTCCCGCAGATCGGTCCTCACCGCCCTGACGGCGCTCGCCGTCGCACTGCCGCTGAGCGCCTGCACGTCCGCCACGGACACCACCGGCCCCGCCGCGTCCACCGCCTCCGCCACCCCGGCCGACGGCGGCACCCTGCGCTACGCGGTCGCCGGTTCCCCCGCCACCGCCAGCGACGATCCGCACGGCGGCCTCGGCAACGAGTCCGACGTCCTGCGCTTCGCCCTCACGTACGACGTCCTGACCGTGCCCGGGAAGGACGGGAAGAGCCGTCCCCGGCTCGCCACGGCCTGGGAACCCGACGACGCGTTGCAGCGGTGGACCTTCACCCTGCGCAAGGACGCCCGCTTCACCGACGGCACCCGGGTGCGCGCCGCCGACGTGCTGTACTCGCTGCGGCGCATCGCGGACAAGGCCGCCGAGAACTACGGCCGGCTCGCCGACTTCGACATGGCGAGGTCCACGGCGCCCGACGCGTACACCGTGGTCCTGGCCACCCGTGTCCCGATGGCCGACGCGCCCAAGGCACTGGAGTCCGTCAGCTTCGTGGTGCCCGAGGGCACCGAGGACTTCACCCGCGCCGTGCCCGGCTCGGGTCCGTACAAGGTCGTGGAGACCAGCGCCCAGGCCAGTGTCCTGGCCCGCAACGACGGCTGGTGGGGCGAGCGGCCGCACCTGGACCGGATCGAGATCCAGGCCGTCGCCAACCCGCAGGCACGGGCCAACGCCGTCACCTCCGGGCAGGCCGACGTCGCCGGCAGCGTCAGCCCGGCCGCCGTCAGGAGCGCGGAGAGCGCCGGTGCCTCGGGCGGCACCCAGGTGGTACGCCGGGAGGGGGTCACCGAGTACCCGTTCGTCATGCGCCTGGACACCGCGCCGTTCGACGACCCGAGGGTCCGCGCGGCCTTCCGGCTGGCGGCCGACCGCAAGGCCCTGGTCGACACGGTGTACCTGGGCTACGGGAAGATCGCCAACGACCTTCCCACCCCGTACGACCCCTCGACGCCCACGGACCTGCCCCAGCGCACCCGGGACGTGGCGGAGGCCAAGCGGCTGCTGGCGGAGGCGGGTCACGCGGACGGACTGTCCGTCACCCTGCACACCACCACCTCCTACCCCGGCATGGACACCGCGGCCACCCTCTACGCCCAGCAACTCGCGGACATCGGGGTCCGGGCGAAGGTGAAGGTCGAGCCCGCCGACACCTACTGGACGGCCGTCTACGCGAAGAAGGCCTTCTACACCGGCTACTACGGCGGCATCTCCTTCACCGACCTCACCCGGGTCGGCCTGCTGTCCGACTCGCCCACCAACGAGACCGCCTGGCGCAGCGACAGCTTCGACGAGGGCTTCGAGCGGGCCATGGCCACCGCGGACGAGGCGGAGCGCCGGGAACTGCTCGCCGGCATCCAGGAGGAGCTGTGGGAGGACGGCGGTTACGTCGTCTGGGGCACCGGTGACGGACTGGACCTCGCGGCGTCCGGCGTGCGCGGACTGCCCGACGGCCCCGGTTTCCAGCGCATGTTCGTCGACCAGGTGTGGCTCGCCGGATGAAGCCGTCCCTCGTCGGCCGCGCCGGCCGTGCGGCCGTCCTGACCGTGGCCGCCACGGTCGTGGTCTTCGCGGCCACCGAACTGCTCCCCGGCGACGCCGGGGAGCTCCGGACGGCGGGACGGGTCCCGGCGGAGGACATCGCGGCGGAACGCGAGCGGCTCGGCCTGGACCGGCCGGCCGTGGTGCGCTACCTGGACTGGCTGTACGGCGTGGTGCGGGGCGACTTCGGCCGCTCGCTCTCGGGCGGGCGGCCCGTGGCGGCGCTGTTCGCCGAGCGGCTGCCCGCCACCGTCACGCTGGTCGGGGCCGCGCTGGCCGTCACCGCGCTGCTGACCGTGACGGCCCTGGGCGCCGCGTACCTGCGCGGCGGCCGGGGCGGCTCGGCCGCCACCGGCCTGGCCGCCGTGCCGCAGCCGGTCTACGCCGCCGTGCTCGGCGCGGTCCTCGCCGGACTGCTGGGCTGGCTGCCCGCCGTGTCCCTGCTGCCGCCCGGCGGCTCGCCCCTGGCCGCTCCCGAGCTCCTCGTGCTGCCCGCCCTGACCCTGGCCCTGCCCTCGGCCGCCTTCGCCACCGCCCTGCTGCGCGGGGCCCTGGCCGACGCGCTGCGCCGGCCGCACGTGACCGACGCGACGGTGCGCGGCCTGCCCGCCCCGCTCGTCCTGCGCCGGCACGTCCTGCCCTTCCTGTACGTGCCGGCGCTCCAGGTGACGGCCCTGCTGGCGGGCGGCCTCGTCGCGGGAACGGCCCTGGTGGAGACGGTGTTCGGCTACCCGGGCACCGGACAGCTGCTGGTGTCCGCCGTGGCGGTGCGGGACGTCCCCGTCGTCCAGGCCGCCGCCCTCCTCCCGGCCGTCGTCCTGCTGCTGGTCATGCTCCTGGCCGACCTGGCGGAGCTGGCCGGCCCGAGGGCCCACCGCACCGCCGCCGTACCCGACACCGTGGCGCGGACCGCGCGAGGTGACCTGTGAGGATCCGCACGACGCCGATGCCCGCCACGGTCACCCGCCGTACGGTGCCGGTGGCCGCGGCCGTCGTCCTGCTGGTGTGCGTGCCGCTCGGCCGGTACGCCGCCCCGCACCCGCCGGAGCGCACGGTCGCCGCGCCCTGGGCGCCG
>NZ_JAVRHI010000010.1:0-8753 GCF_034105845.1 Streptomyces sp. CRN 30
ACCGACTCGACTCGCGTCCGCCATTTCGGGCAACGCGGGTCAAGGTGCAGAATTTAGAGGAAAGAACCGAGAAGGTTCGGTTCTCCCGAGGAGGCCGCTCATGACCGCTCGCACCCCTGATGCCGAGCCGCTGCTGACCCCGGCTGAGGTCGCCACCATGTTCCGTGTCGACCCGAAGACGGTGACGCGGTGGGCGAAGGCCGGCAAGCTCACGTCCATCCGTACGCTCGGCGGGCACCGCCGTTACCGCGAGGCCGAGGTCCGCGCCCTGCTGGCGGGTATCCCCCAGCAGCGCAGCGAGGCCTGAACAACCGCCTGACAGGGCGGTTCGGCAGGTCCCCCAACGTGCCGAAACGTCCGAACAGCACAGCTCCAACAGTTCCAAGCGACGCGGGTCCTGCCCCAACGGGTCCCCTGCCCCGCTGCACCGACTTCCCGGATTTCGTCAGAACTCCCGGGTGACCGACAAGGGTGCGTCGTCGATCGCGCTGGACTCCGCCGGGTCCAGCGCGATTTTTTTGTGCCCGGGGCCCGAAGCGCACCTGAACCGCCCGAGTCCGGACCCGGGTGGGCGCGGGTGCCGGCCGTGCGTGTACGCCTTCCCGTGCAGGTGCTCCGGCCGATGGGCGCGGCGGCTGTGCGGGGCCTGGGCGGAGTCTGGAAAGGGGCGCCGAGCCGGCTGTGGGAAGCCGCTGAGAGTGGTGCAATTGCACATATTAAATTGACCCGTTGTAGGTGACCCGTAAGTTCAGGGGGTCCGAAAACTCATGTGGTGACACCCGTCACATGGTGCGTCACTTGTCGTGGATGACGCATCTGCGGTAGTAGCGCCGGGAGTTGAGGCGCACGGAGATGTCCCTCGACGTGGCACACGTCCCGGGGTCGATACCCGTGGGCGGCGCGGATGACACCCGGCCGGCCGCGATCACGACTTCGACGCGCTCTCGGGCGCGGGTTCCATGGCCAGTCGCAGCAGTTGACGGCAGATCGGGCAGTGCCGGGTCGCGTGCCGGTAGGAGGAGGCGGCAGACAGGTGGGCACGGAGCAGCGCGCGGGTCTCGTGCCGAACGGTCGCCGCCATGAGCCGCCTCCGGGGTGGGGAATCCTCGTCCCTGGTTACCGAGGGAATGTGACGCCGTCAAGACGCCGGGACACGCTCCGCTTCGGGAGCGGTGCCGACTGCGTGGAGGGTGTGGCTGGAGGGTCTGGAGGGTCCCCTGGGGCGATCTGAGGGGCTGTCGGCTACCGGAGGTCCCCGAAGCCGCGCAAGGGCCTCAGGGTGCGTGCGGCGCGTGCGGGCCCGCGGTGTCTCGTACGGATCGCATCGCCCGGGCGGGGGAGACGGGGAGGGCATGAAGAAGGGCCCCGCATCCTCTCGGATGCGAGGCCCTCCTCGTCGTGCGGTCCTGACGGGATTTGAACCCGCGGCCTCCACCTTGACAGGGTGGCGAGCACTCCAAACTGCTCCACAGGACCTTGCTTCTCGCGGCGCCATTCCTGCGTTGCGCTGCGAGAAGGACTGTACAGGAGGGCGAGGCCCCTGGTCGAACTCACCCTCCGTACAGGGATCGACACGGTGGTCGTCACGGGGCGAGCGCGTCGATCGCCTTCACGATGCGCTTGTCGGAGACCGGGTACGCCGTGCCGAGCGCGTGGGCGAAGTAGCTGACCCGGAGCTCCTCGATCATCCAGCGGACCTCCCGGACCTGCTGCGGCACCGGGCGGCCCTGGGGCAGCTGCTCCAGGAGCCACGCGTACTCGTCCTGCATCTCGTGGACCTTCTCCATGCGGGTCGTGTCCCGCTGGACGCCGGTCGGCATCTGCTGGAGGCGGCGGTCCACGGCCACCAGGTACCGCATCAGGTCCGGGAGCCGGCGCAGCCCCGCCGCCGTGACGAAGCCCGGCCTCACCAGGGCGTCCAGCTGCTTCCGTACGTCCTGGAGATTCGGCAGGAGCGCCACGCTCTTCGTGGCCTTGAACCGGCGCTCGCAGGCCTGCCAGGCGGCCAGCACCTGCTGGACCTGGCCGACCGTACGGACCGTCGTGTCGACGATCTCGGCGCGCACCTTGTCGTACAGCTTCCGGTACGACGACTCGTCCCACGCCGGGCCGCCGAAGTCGGCGATCAGCCTGTCCGCCGCGGCCATCGCGCAGTCGTCGAACAGCGCCTGGATGGTCCCGTGCGGGTTGGCGGACAGGGCGAGCTTCTGCTGGTTGGTCAGCTTCTCGGAAGCGAACTTCGCCGGGTTGACCGGGATGTTGCGCAGGATGAGCCGGCGGGTGCCCTTCCACATCGCCTCCGTCTGCTCCGCCTCGGTGTCGAAGAGGCGTACGGAGACGGTGTCGCCGTCGTCGACGAGGGCCGGGTACGCCTTGACCGGCTGGCCGGCCCGCCGGGTCTCGAAGACGCGGGTGAGGGAGCCGATCGTCCAGTCGGTCAGACCCGACCGCTCCAGGGACTCGCCGCCCTGCCGCTCCGCCGTGGCCGCCGCGGCCTGCGAGAGGGCCTTGCGCGCCTTCGGCTTCAGCTTCAGCCGCAGCGCCTCCAGGTCCTTGTCCTCGGCGATCTTGCGGCGCCGTTCGTCGACGATCCGGAAGGTGATCTTCAGGTGATCGGCGATCCGGGACAGGTCGAAGTCGGCCGGGTCCACGGGGACGCCCACCATCCGCTTCAGCTCGCGCGCCAGCGTGAACGTCAGCGGCTCCTGCAGGGGCACCGCCCGCTCCAGGAACTTCTTCGCGTAGTTGGGGGCGGGCACGTAGTTGCGGCGGATCGGCTTGGGCAGGGAGCGGATCAGCTCGGTGACGATCTCCTCGCGCAGGCCCGGGATCTGCCAGTCGAAACCCTCGTCCGTGACCTGGTTGAGCACCTGGAGCGGGATGTGCACGGTCACGCCGTCGGCGTCCGCGCCCGGTTCGAACTGGTAGGTCACCCGGAACTTGAGGTTCCCCTGCCGCCACGCGTCCGGATAGTCGGCCTTGGTGACCGCCTCCGCCGACTCGCGGATGAGCATCTCCCGCTCGAAGTCGAGGAAATCCGGCTGCTCGTGCCGCTTGTGTTTCCACCAGGAGTCGAAGTGGGCGCCCGAGACCACGTGTTCGGGCACGCGCTGCTCGTAGAAGTCGAACAGGGTTTCGTCGTCGACCAGGATGTCCCGGCGCCGTGCCCGGTGCTCCAGCTCCTCGACCTCGGTGAGCAGCCGGCGGTTGTCGGCGAAGAACTTGTGGTGCGTCCGCCAGTCGCCCTCGACCAGCGCGTTGCGGATGAAGAGCTCGCGGCTGACCTCGGGGTCGATCCGGCCGTAGTTGACCTTCCGCTGGGCCACGATCGGCACGCCGTACAGCGTGACCTTCTCGTACGCCACCACCGCGGCCTGGTCCTTCTCCCAGTGCGGCTCGCTGTAGGTCCGCTTCACCAGGTGCTCGGCCAGCGGCTCCACCCACTCCGGCTCGATCTTCGCGTTGACGCGGGCCCAGAGCCGGGAGGTCTCGACGAGCTCGGCGGACATCACGAAGCGCGGGGGCTTCTTGAACAGCGCCGAGCCGGGGAAGATCGCGAACTTGGCGTTGCGGGCACCGAGGTACTCGTTGCGCCCGCCGTCCTTGCGGCCGCCGGATCCGGACCCGGAGTCCTTGGACTCCTTCACGTCCTTCATGCCGACGTGGGACAGCAGGCCGGCGAGGAGCGAGACGTGGACGCGGTCGCCGGGGGCGTCCTCCTCGCCCGGGTGGATGCCCATCTGCTTGGCGACCGTGCGGAGCTGTGTGTAGATGTCCTGCCACTCGCGGATGCGCAGGAAGTTCAGGTACTCCTGCTTGCACATCCGGCGGAAGGACGACGAGCCGCGCTCCTTCTGCTGCTCACGGACGTACCGCCACAGGTTCAGGTACGCGAGGAAGTCGCTGGTCTCGTCCTTGAAGCGGGCGTGGCTCTGGTCCGCCTGCGTCTGCTTCTCGGCGGGGCGCTCGCGCGGGTCCTGGATGGAGAGCGCGGCGGCGATGACCATGACCTCGCGGACGCAGCCGTTCCTGTCCGCCTCCAGCACCATGCGGGCCAGCCGCGGGTCGACGGGGAGCTGGGCCAGTTTGCGGCCGGTCTGGGTGAGCCGCTTGCGGGCGTCCTTCTCCGTCGGGTCCAGCGCGTTCAGCTCCTGGAGGAGCTGAACGCCGTCGCGGATGTTGCGGTGGTCCGGCGGGTCGATGAAGGGGAACTTCTCGATGTCGCCGAGACCGGCCGCGGTCATCTGGAGGATGACGGAGGCCAGGTTCGTGCGGAGGATCTCCGCGTCGGTGAACTCCGGGCGGGCCTCGAAGTCGTCCTCGGAGTACAGCCGGATGCAGATGCCGTCGCTGGTCCGGCCGCAGCGGCCCTTGCGCTGGTTGGCGCTGGCCTGGGAGACCGGCTCGATCGGCAGGCGCTGCACCTTGGTGCGGTGGCTGTAGCGCGAGATCCGGGCGAAGCCGGGGTCGACGACGTACTTGATGCCCGGCACGGTCAGCGAGGTCTCTGCGACGTTCGTGGCGAGGACGATCCGGCGGCCGGTGTGCGGCTGGAAGACGCGGTGCTGCTCGGCGTGCGAGAGCCGGGCGTACAGCGGGAGGACCTCGGTGAACCGGTACTGCTTCCTGGTCAGCGCGTCCGCCGTGTCGCGGATCTCCCGCTCACCGGAGAGGAAGACGAGGATGTCGCCCTTCCCCTCCGCCATCAGCTCCTCGACCGCGTCCGTGATCGCGGTGATCTGGTCCCGGTCGGCGTCCTCGCCGTCCTCCTCCAGCAGCGGCCGGTAGCGCACCTCCACGGGGTACGTCCGCCCGCTGACCTCGACGATCGGCGCGTCGCCGAAGTGCCGGGAGAAGCGCTCGGGATCGATGGTCGCCGAGGTGATGACGACCTTGAGGTCGGGGCGCTTCGGCAGCAGCTGGGCCAGGTAGCCGAGCAGGAAGTCGATGTTGAGGGACCGCTCGTGCGCCTCGTCGATGATGATCGTGTCGTAGGCGCGCAGCTCGCGGTCGGTCTGGATCTCGGCGAGCAGGATGCCGTCCGTCATCAGCTTGACGAACGTGGCCTCCGGGTTCACCTGGTCGGTGAAACGGACCTTCCAGCCGACGGCCTCGCCGAGCGGCGTGTCCAGCTCCTCCGCGACCCGCTCGGCGACCGTACGGGCGGCGATCCGCCGCGGCTGGGTGTGCCCGATCATGCCGCGGACGCCCCGGCCCAGCTCCAGACAGATCTTGGGGATCTGCGTGGTCTTGCCGGACCCGGTCTCACCGGCGACGATCACGACCTGGTGGTCGCGTATCGCCGCGGCGATCTCGTCCTTCTTCTGGCTGACGGGCAGCTGCTCGGGGTACCGGACCTCGGGCACACGGCCGCGCCGCGCGGCCATCCGCTCCTCGGCCTTCGCGGCCTCCGCCTCGATCTCGGCGACGACGGCGGCACGGGCTTCCGGCTTACGGATCTTGCGCGCGCCCTCCAGCCTGCGGCCGAGCCGGTGCGCGTCGCGCAGCGACAGCTCGGTCAGGCGGGAGGCGAGGGCGCCGAGGGCGGGGGCGGAATGCGTAGACATACGCGGTCCAGGATCTCACCTCACGGAAATGCCTGGCGAACGCTTTTGCGTCCGGTGCGAGGGGTGCGTTTCGGCAGGCGGCTGATCTGCGGCGATGGGACGCGGGAGCGGCGGTACGGAGGCCGCGGCGCTCGCCCGCGGTGACCGGGGCCGGGGGCCGGCGCTCGCGGCCCGGGCGCGGGGCTCGAGGCGCTGGGCCGGGGGCTGGAGGGCGGCGGTCATGCCGCCCTGCCCGCCCGGGGGGCCGGTTCGCGTTCCAGCAGCTGTGTCCCCTGCTCGTGTGCCGACGAGGAGGGTTCGGGCGTCGAGGGCTCGGGGGTGGGGGAGACCGGCTCCTGCGTGGGGGTGGGCTCCTCCGTCGTGCGCGAGGGCGACGGCTCGCCCTCGGTCGGTTCGGGTCCCGGCGGACCGTCGTCCTGGCCGCCCGTCCCGTGCTCCGGGGCGGACCCGGTGGACGGCTCCGGGCTGCCGGAGGCCGAGGCCGACGGGGACGCCTTCGCGGCCGCGGACGCGCGCGGCTCCGCCGACGCGCCCCGTCCGCCGTGCCCGGTCCGGTGCCCGGCCTCCTCGCCACCGGACACCGTCGGCCCGCCGTCCGGTTCCGCACCGTCCCGCCGCTGCGCCGAGAGGGAGGGCGCGGGCCCGGCTCCGTCGTTGCCCACGCTCATACAGCCGGCGGTCGCCGCGACGGCCATCATGGTGGCGGCCAGACGGGCGGGTACGTACAAGGCGCGCACGGGCAGCCACCTCCGATGGGGTTCCCCCTGGACCGGCGGGACCGGTGCCGTACGGGGGAGGGGCGAGGAGTCGACAGGCCCAACTCCCGCCGCCCGCAGGAGGACACGCGCACCCGGCGGCCCGACACGGGCTCTCAGCCGTACCCGAGCGCGTGCAGGCGCGCGTCGTCGATGCCGAAGTGGTGCGCGATCTCGTGCACCACGGTCACCTCGGTCTCGGCGACCACGTCCTCCCGCGTCTCGCACATGCGCAGCGTCGGCCCCCGGTAGACGGTGATCCGGTCCGGCAGAACGCCCGCGTACCACTCGCCGCGGTCCGTCAGCGGTGTCCCCTCGTACAGCCCGAGCAGTTCGGGGTCGTCGGCGGGCGGTTCGTCCTCCACGAACACCGCAACGTTGTCCATCAGCCGTGTCAGCTCCGGTGGGATCCGGTCCAGCGCCTCGGCGACCAGTTCCTCGAACTCCTCGCGCGTCATCTCCAGCACGCCAGCCATTCTCCGGTATCGGACCGGCGGACAGGAGGGGAAAACCGTCGTACGGCAGCCGGGAACGTCCGCGGAGGCACGGGCGGGCCCCCGGTGCGATGCGTCGCGGCACGGCCCGGAGGCCGGGGCGCCGAGCGCCGGGCACCCGCATATCCGGCTCCGCACCTGGGCATACGGGACCAATGGCCCGCGTCCCCGCTGCTGCTGCCGCCCTGCGCCGCGTACGACAGTCGTCCGGCGCCCTGGTCCGTCGCTATCGCGCGCGCGGGACACAGCCGACCGTCCAGCTCGTCCACCAGCCCCACCCGTGGGTCCGCGCCGCCGGCCTCGTCGTCGTGGTGCTGCTCGGCGCCTGGCTGGGCCTGCTCATCGTGGGCAACGTCCGCACACCGGTCGGCCCGATGAACACCACGATGACCCTGCGGCCCTCCCTCACCGGCGGCACGAAGATCAACGTCTCTCCGCTCGGCGCCCTGGAGCTGAGCAGCCACACCGCGCCCGTCCGCCTGGACGTGAACGTCGACCAGCTCGATCCGGCCCGCTCCCAGGCCCTGGTCGACCACCCCGAGCGGATCACCGGCCTCCAGGACGAGATCGCCAGCGACGTCCAGCGCGGCACGCTCGACCTGGCACTGCGGTCCTGCGTCGCCGTCGTCTCCGGGGCCACCGTCCTCGGACTCGTGGTCTACCGGCGCCCGCGCCCCGCCCTGGCCGCCGGCGGACTCGCCCTGGTCCTGCTCGGCGCGTCCGGCGGCGCGGCGTACGCCACCTGGAACCCGAACTCGGTCCTGGAGCCCAGATTCTCCGGGCTGCTCTCCTCCGCCCCGTCCCTGGTGGGCGACGCCCGCAGCATCGTCACCGAGTTCGACATCTACCAGAAGGAACTGGCGCGCCTGGTGACGAACGTGACCAAGCTGTACGACGTCACGTCCACCCTCCCGGCGTACCAGCCCGACCCGACCACGATCCGGGTCCTGCACGTCTCGGACATCCACCTCAACCCGGCGAGCTGGAAGATCATCGCTTCCCTGGTCGAGCAGTACGACATCAACGTCATCGTCGACTCCGGCGACACCATGGACCACGGCTCGGCCGCCGAGAACGGCTTCCTCGACCCGATCGCCGAGCTCGGAGCGCCGTACGTCTGGGTCCGGGGCAACCACGACTCGACGACCACCCAGCGCTACCTGGAGCGCATGGAGAACGTGCACGTCCTGGACGACGGGCGGGCCGTCACGGTGTCCGGGCTGCGCTTCGCGGGCATCGGCGACCCGCAGTTCACGCCCGACCGGACGAACGAGCAGCAGGGCGACCCGGCGGAGGAACTGGCGGGCGCGCGTCTGGCCTCGGCGCTGCGCGACCAGCGGGCGGCCGGCACACCCGTGGACGTCGCGATCGCCCACAACCCGGTGGCGGCCCGCCAGACGGACGGCGAGGTGCCGCTGGTGCTGGCCGGGCACGTCCACCACCAGAAGATGGAGGTCATGAAGTACGGCACCCGGTTGCGCATCGAGGGCTCGACGGGCGGCGGCGGACTGCGCGCCGTCGAGGGCGAGCAGCCCGCTCCGGTCGAGGCCTCGGTCCTCTACCTGGACCGGGACACGCACCGCCTCCAGGCCTGGGACGAGATCGAACTGGGCGGGCTGGGCCTGACGACGGCCGAGGTCAGCCGCCACCTGCCGAAGGAGAACCAGCCCGGCGGCAGCCGGTCGCCGTCCCCCTCGGAAGGCACCCCTTCCTCGCCCGCGGCCCCCTCGGCGGACAGCTCCCCGTCCCCCACAGGAGGCACGTCCCCGGACGGCTCGTAAACCGTTTTGGCGATACCTCCCGCCATCCCATATGCTTCTCACGTCCCCGACGCGCTGAGAAGCGCCCAGGCGGGCCGATAGCCCTCATCGTCTAGCGGCCTAGGACGCCGCCCTTTCAAGGCGGTAGCACGGGTTCGAATCCCGTTGGGGGCACGC
>NZ_JAVRHI010000011.1:0-55803 GCF_034105845.1 Streptomyces sp. CRN 30
CCCCCCCCCCCCCCCCCCCCCCCCCCCGCCACACCCGCACGCACCCGCAACGGAAGACATCACCACCATGTCCGAACAGCACGCGGCCCTCGCTCTGACCGTCGCGGCAGTCGTCGCCATGCCGCTGAGCGTCTGGGCAGCGGTCCAGCACCACAGCGGCCGGGGGCGCGCCGTCCGCGCCGTCTCCCGACGGCGCCGCCACGAATGACCGGCCGGCCGATCGACGCCTTCGTCACCGCCGGCTTCCGCGTCGCCGTCGTCAGCGAGCCGCAGCCCGACCCGGCCGCCCGCGACCTGTTCCCGGGCGACTTCCCCGGCCTCTCGACCAAGCCCGGCTTCCTGTTCCTCGTCGTCGAGGTACCACGGTCTCCACGGGTCCCGTCCCAGGACGAGTGAGTCGGGGGGCGTCTGATCGCCAGGGGTGGACGCCCACGGCTTCCTGCCGCCACCACCGCCTACGGAGCAGCGGTCTCCCTGGCCGCGTCGCCGCTCCCGGCAGGGGCACGGGTCCCGGCGCCGGTGGTCGTGGGGGCCATGAGACGCTCCTGCAGCCGCAGGTGGCTGAACTCGTAGTACGCCCCGGACTGCCGCAGCACGCCCCGGCGATGGGCCTCCTCCAGGAACTTCATCAGCCGCCACGGTGCCCGCCCGGTCACCGCGAGCCAGATGCGGGCCGCGCCCAGCCGGCCCCAGGCGCTCAGCGCCAGCGCGTTGGTGCCGACCTGTACCCACACCTCGGTGTGCATGGTGCCCAGCGTGTGGCCGCGCCCGGTCAGCGAGATCAGTACCAGGCAGACCCCGCCCGCGAGGAGGGCGGCGACGGCGCTGCGTGCGAGGGTGGCGGCGCGGTCGGTGCGCAGGGTGCTGCGCGGGCCGGCGGCGCGGATCGTGTCCGAGGGGGTGTTCAGGGCGCGGTAGACACCGGAGGCGCAGCCGCCGATGGCGCCGATGAGGACGCCGAAGGCCATGAAGGGGACCATCGCGTCGAGGACGACGGCGCCGACGTCACGGCGGACGAGCCAGACCTTGACGTCGGGCGGCAGGGCCACCACCAGGTTGTGGGCGTCGACCGGCCTGCCCGACCACTCCTTTGGCCCGTTCCCCTGCCACACGAGCACCCAGTCGCCGTTCCCATGCTCGATCCGCTCCGTCCCCTCGAACTCGCCGAGCCAGTCGTCGTACGAGATGCGCGCGCCCTCCCGCACCGCGAACGGCTCGGCGAGCGCCCTGCGGCTTACCAGGTCGACGTGGACCGGCCGCGTCGACTCGACGGAGCGCCGCCCGTCGGCGGTCTCCCGGAGCCGGTAGCCGTCGAGTTCGGCGCCCTTGGTCGCCCGCGGCTCGTCCGCGTGGTGGATCTCGTACGCGGCGAAGGCGCCCGTGACGCAGCCGGCGAAGGCGCCGGCGCAGACACCGATCAGTGTGCAGGCGAGGAGGCCCCGCCGCAGGCCGCGGCCGAAGGCGCGCAGGACGGCGGCCGGGCCGGTGTACTGCCCCGCCGCCCGTTCCCCGCGCCGCAGCCGCCCGGCCAGTACGAGCAGCACGCCGGCCACGACGCAGGTCGCGGCCGGGACGGCCTCCGTGAGGTACCCGTAGACGGCGAGACCGGCGAAGACGAGCACGCCGCCCAGCGCCCGCACGGCACGGGGGCCGCTCGGGCTGCCCGCCCACGGCAGACTCAGCGGGAGGGGCCGTCGGGACAGGCCGCCGACGGCGAACATCAGGGACAGCAGCAGCCCGAGGCAGCAGCCGTTCAGGTACCAGGTGGCCCTCGGCGTGATCACCGCGCCGAGCCGCGAGCCGACCAGGGGCGGGACGAACCAGCCGATGAGGACGGCGACGACCGTGCCCGCGGCCGTCATCGTCGCGGCCAGGCGCAGCAACTGCCGGGGGCCCTGCGGGGTGTCGGCCGTGGCGGGGAGCATGCGGGCGAGGCCGAAGCACAGACCGGTCAGGATGCCCGCCAGGTTGACCACGGCCGACGGGCCGCTGTCCCATCTGCCGACCACGCCGCCCCCGTACTCGGCCAGTGGCACGAGGAGCGCGGCCGTGGCGAGCAGGGCCAGTGACGCGGGGCCCAGCACGCGCAGCACGGGCGGCATCGCCGCCGGCAGTTCCCACCAGCCGAGCTGCCAGGTCCCCGCGGACGACGGGGAGGGCTGCCGCGCCAGGGACCGCAGCCAGCGGTGTGCCGCCTCCGGGCGCCAGGTGCCGTCCGTGTCGGCGAAGGCCGCCGGGACGAAGGCGTCCAGCAGGTGTTCCTCGACGGCCGCGGCCGTGGGGAAGCGCGCGTGGTCCAGGAGCTCGGACGGGTCGCGGGAGGTGTCCCCGTACACCGTGCGGGCCAGCGCCACCATCAGTGGTGTGCGCAGGGCGGTGGTCAGCTCGGTGGCGGAAGGGTGGTCGAGGACGTCCGTCCAGACGGTCACCGACCGTCCGTCCGGGTGCCCGTGGCCGGTCGGACGGGTGGTGCTCTCCAGGTACTCCCGCACGGTCGCCGGGTCCAGCGGGCACAGCCGTACGACCTCGGCGGCCGTCAGGACGTCGCCGCCCAGCTCACGCAGCGCACGGCTCCAGTCCGTGTCACGGCAGGTGAGCAGGACGGACAGCCGTTCGTCGAGTCCGGCGTTCAGCCGGTCGAGCGCCGACGCGTGGGCGTCCTCGGGGAGTTCGTCGAAGCCGTCGAGCACGGGGAGGACGAGTCCCGCGTCGAGCAGTTCACGGGCCAGCGTGCGCTCACCGCGGACGGCGGCCAGGGGCGGGTACTCCGCGGCCAGCCGCTCGGCCAGCCAGTCCCGCAGCCCCACGGACGCGGGGTCCCAGCTCGCCAGGGCGAACAGCACGGGGACCGGCTCCCCGGCGCACCGGGCGTCGAGCGTGTCCAGCACGAACCGTACGGCGAGGACCGTCTTGCCGGCACCCGGGCTCCCGAGCACGACCATCCGGCCGGAGGGGACCGCCCGGAACGCCTCGGCGATGCGGTCGAGCCGCTGATCGCCGTCACGGGGCGCGGGCAGCGGCGCGCCGGACCGGATGTTGTGCCGGTGGTCGGTGAGCGGCGAACCGGCCGGGGACCACCGGATGTTGAGCGGCTCCGGGTCCTGGAGCCGGCACCGCCGCGCCTCCGCCGCCCACTGGACGCGGACCGCCTCGGCGAGTTCCTCGGCCGCCCGCCGGCGCCGGTCGGCGTCCGCGGGGGCGGCCGCCGGCTCGCGCAGCAGGTCGGCGGCGAAGGCGCAGACCGAGACGAGGGCGGAGATCGCCGAGATCCACATCGATGTCCGGTCGGGGTCCGGGCCCCGGCCCGCCAGGACGACGGTCAGGGCGACCGACGCCACGCCGACCACGCCCAGCCCGAGGCGCCGCTGCGCCCTTGCCTCCCGCATCGCCACCCGCATGTCCCGGCCCCCGTGTCCGTCTTCCGACCGCAGTCCTCCGTCGTGCGGGGAACGACGGGAACGGCCGCCACGTACCGGCACCGAGGAGGGCGCGCGGGCGCACACCGGGCGCGTCCTCGCGTGTTCGGAGTCACGTCCGGGGGGTCCGCAGGGCGAGGAGGGCGACGTCGTCGTCGTTGGCGGCGGGGCGGACGCGGCGCAGCAGCTGGTCGGTGAAGGAGGCCAGCGGGCGGTGGGCGAGGGCCGCGGCGTTCCGGCGGAGTCGGTGCAGGCCCTCGTCGAGGGTGTGGCCGGGTTCCTCGATCAGGCCGTCGGTGTACAGCAGCAGGGTCGATCCGGGCGGCAGCAGGGCGGTCGCGTCGGGGCGCCGTGCCCGGACCCCGGTGCCGAGGAGCAGGCCGTGGCCGTCGGTGAGGTAGTCGGCCAGACCGTCGTGGCTGATCAGCAGGGGCGGTGGGTGGCCGGCGTTGGTCCAGGTCAGCTCCCAGCGGCCGTCGTCCGTCTCCTCGGCCCGGGCGAAGATCGCGGTGGCCATGCTGACGTCGGTGATGTGCAGGACCGCGTCGTCGAGCCGTTCGACGATCCGGCTGGGGGGCTCCTGCTGGGACCAGGCGTAGGCGCGCAGCATGTTGCGCACCTGCGCCATGCCGGCCGCGGCCTCCAGGTCGTGGCCGACCACGTCCCCGACGGCCAGCGCGGTGGCGCGGTCGGACAGCGAGAAGGCGTCGTACCAGTCGCCGCCGACCTGCGAGGCGTCGGGTGCGGGCAGGTAGCGGGCCGTCAGCTGCAACCGGGGTACGTGCGGCATCTGGGGCAGCAGGTGGTTCTGCATGGTCTCGGCGACCTTGCGCTGACGCTGGTAGAGGCGGGCGTTGTCCAGGGCCAGGCCGGCGCGGCGGGCGATGTCCTCGAGCAGGGGGAGATCGGCGGTGACGAAGTCCCCCGGGGTCTCGGCACGGCCCAGGGTGAGCGCCCCCAGGACCTCGCGCGTGCTGCGGATGGGCGCGATGGCCGCGGAACGGATACCGGTGGCCTCGAACAGCCGGCGCTGTTCGACCGCGATGCCGGAGTCCGGTTCCCGCTGGTAGGTCTGTGGGCCGGCCAGGGTGGAGGCGACTCCGCGCAGGGCCCTGGACAGGGGCATCGGGGACACTTGCGGGACCGGTGGCATCGGCCCCTGGAGCTCCTCGTGGCGCACCAGGGCGTCGCCGTCCGCGTGGACGACGGCGGCGCGCCAGACCTCGTCACGTTCGGTGATCAGGTCGATGACGGCCCAGTCCGCCAATCGGGGCACCACCAGGGTCACCAGCCGGCGCAGCGCCTCCTCGACGTCGAGGGTGGAGGTCAGCCGGGTGGTGGTCTCGGCCAGCAGCGCGAGCCGTTCCAGTTCCGGCAGCGGCCCGGCCGCCGGCTCCGGGTACGGGGCGGTTCCCTCCGGATCCCGGGGGTGGAAGAGGACGAGCGTGCCGCGTTCGTCGAGGCCGGCGACGTCGTACGGGCTGATCAGCCACGCGATGGGCAGCGTGGAGCCGTCCCCGCGGGCGAAGTGGTCCTTCTCGCCCTGGGCGGTGCGCCCGTCGTGGAAGGGCTGCCGCATACCGCACTGCGTCCTCGGCATGGGCTGGCCGTGCGCGTCCCGGTGCAGCAGGTCGTGCGCGTCCCCGCCGAGGAGCTCCGCGGCCGACCGGGCCAGCAGCTGTTCGGCGTGGGCGTTGACCGCGAGCACGCGGCCCTGCTCGTCGACGACGTAGGCTCCGGTCCCGATGGCCGCCAGCGCCCCGGTGAGCGCGGCGTGCGCCGCCGGAGGCGGTGCCCCGTCGGGTCCCGTCCGATCCGGCCGATCCGGCCCTGCCATGTCCTCAACTCCTCCACCGCCCGGCGGGCGGCACGTCCGCCCGGCGGTATCACGCTCTCTGCCACGACCGCGAGGAGAGAGGCCCGTTCCCTCGCCACCGTAGCGGCCGTCCCCCTGCCGGGCGCGGGCGCGGCCCCGCTCCGGCTCGGTGCCGCCCGTCCCCCGGCCGCGGGGGCCTGGCCGGTGCGCCTGCGGAGACTCGTCCGCCGGGGTCGGTGGTCCGGCCGCCCGGGTGGTGTCCGGTCACCCGGACGGCGGCAAGACCGCCATTCAGGACAGGAGCACCCCCGGAACGACCGATACCGCTTCTCCCGGGTCCCTCCGGAGGGGGGTACGCGCTAGCGTGATCAAGCCGACCGAAGTCTCGTTCGGCCGCGCCCTTCGTGTGCGGAACTCCTGCGCCACGCAAGGGTGTTGACAGGCAACGGGGGACGAGGGGAGTGCAAGGGTGTCACATGCACGCGCGCGAAGTCCTTGGCGGCTGCTGCTGGTCGAGGACGACCGGGAACTGGTCACCATGCTCTCCGGGGTGCTGCGGGACGAGGGGTACGCCGTCGACGTCGCGACCGACGGCCAGCGCGGTCTGCACCTCGGCCTCACCCGGCGGTACGACGTGCTCGTCGTCGACCGGCGGCTCCCGGCGCTGGACGGGCTCGACCTGCTGGCGCGGCTGCGGTCCCGCGCGGTACGCACGCCGGTGCTGCTGCTGACCGGGTTGGGCAGCGTGCACGACCGGGTCGACGGCCTGGACGCCGGTGCCGACGACTACCTGGTCAAGCCGTTCGACCTCGCTGAGCTCAGCGCCCGGTTACGGGCGTTGTGCAGACGGGCCCTGGACGGCACCGACGTGCTGCGCATCGGCTCGGGACACCTGCACGTCGGTGACCGGCAGGTCGAGCTCGCCGACGGCGGGCGGGTCCTCCTCACGGCACGGGAGTTCGCCCTGCTGTGGGTGCTCGCCTCGCGCCCCGACACCGTGTACCCGCGGGCGGAACTGCGCCGGATGGTGTTCCAGGAGGCGCCCGCCTCGTCCATCGTCGACACCTACGTCTACTACCTGCGCCGCAAGCTCGGCCGGCCGGTGGTGCGCACGGTCCGCGGACTCGGTTACCGCCTGGGCGCGTTGTGAGGGCGTCGGTGCACGGGGAGTGGGCGGTGGTGCGCCGGGCGCGGCTGCGGATCGCCGTGACCACCGGCGCGATCATCACGCTGCTGGTCATGGTCGTCGGAGGCGTCGCGAGCACGGTGATGACGCGGGCGCAGGACGAGCAGGTGCGGCGGGAGCTGCGGTACGGCGCGGCCCGCGCCGACCTGTCGAGTCCGCCGGGGTGCACCTGGCTGTACGCACCCGGCGTGACACCGCTCGGGAACGCCCCGGCCGGGTTCCCGGTACGCGCGGACGTGGACCGGGTGCGCCGTACCCATGACGCCGTGGAGCGCACCGTGCGCCGCGACGGCACGGTCTATCTGGTGCGTACGCAGGTCAGGGCGGACGGGGGCGTGGTGCAGGCGGTGTTCGACATGCGCTTCCAGCTGGCCGACCGCACCCACCTGTGGTACGCCCTGGGTGTCGCCGAGGTGGTGGGGCTCGTCGCCGCGGTCGGCACGGGGGTGGTCCTCGGGCAGCTGTCCGTGGCCCCGCTGGCCGAGGCGCTCGGCCGGCAGCGCCGGTTCGTCACGGACGCCAGCCACGAGCTGCGCACCCCGATCACCCAGGTGTACACGCGGGTGCAGGTGCTGTCGCGGCAGGCCGCCGCCCAGGACATGCCGGCCCCGCACCGTGACGGCCTGGCCCTGCTGACCGGTGCGGTCGGCCGGCTCGGCGAGGTCCTCGACGACCTGCTGCTGTCCGCGAGCCTCACGGCGGGCCCGGCGCGGCGGGCGGAACAGCGGCCGGTCGATCTGGTGGCGCTGGCCCGGTCGGTGGTCGCCGAGGAGTCGGACCGGACGCGGGACGGCCGCCTCACCGTCGCCGTGGAGGGCCCGCCGTACCCGCTGTACGTCGAGGGCGTCGAGTCCGCGCTGCGCCGCGCCGTCGGTGAGCTGCTGTCCAACGCGGTTCGTCACACCCCTGCGGGCGGGCGGATCGAGGTGTCGCTGGTGCGCGCCCGCGGCACGGTCGGGCTGACCGTCACGGACACCGGCCCCGGTTTTGAGCCGGCCGCGGCGGAACGGCTCTTCGAACGCTTCCACCACGGCGGTGCGGGCGGCCGGTACGGGCTGGGCCTGGCGCTGCTGCGGGAGGTCGTCACGCACCACGGCGGCACGGTCGCCGCCACCGGCCGCCCGGGGCACGGCGCCCGGTTCACCATCCGGCTCCCGGAGTACGCTCCTCCGCCCGCGGCGGACGCGGCCCGTCGTCCGGTCAGGACCGGGTGCGGGCGGTGAGCAGGCGGGCCGCGGCGCGGACGTCCGTGTCCAGGGGGCGGTCCGGGTCGACCGGGGGGATCGCGTCGGCGAGGGCGTCGAGGAGTGCGCCGCACCGGGGCGCGGTGGGGCGGCGGGCTCCGACGTGGACGGCCTGGCGCAGGCCGAGCGCGAGCGACCCGCACAGCAGGCCGAGCAGTTCCGCCATGTCGTAGGAGCGCAGCGCCGCCTGCGTGCCGAACGGGACGACGTCCTGGTTGTGCAGGTTCGTCGGCAGGCTCTGCATCCCGGCGGGTGTCGCGGAGCGGCGCATCTCCGCGACGAAGGCGGTGGTGGCCAGCTGCACGCCCTGCAGGCCGTGCTGGAGGCCCGGCGTGGTGGCGAGCATGGGCGGCAGCCCGCCGTTGCGCGCCGGGTCCACCAGCAGGTCGAGCTGGCGTTCGGCGAGGTTGCCCAGCTGGGCGGTGACGGAGGCGAGCAGGTCGGCGGCGAACGCGGCGGGCTGCCCGAAGAAGTTCCCGCCGTGCACCACCTTGCCCGTCCCCTCCCCTTCGAGACCTCCGGGGAAGAACAGCGGGTTGTCGCTGACCCCGCCGAGGTCGGCGGCGACCACGCCGTCGATGTGGGCCAGCGCGTCCTCCGCCGCGCCGAGCAGCTGCGGGGCGCAGCGGATGCTGTAGGGCTCCTGCAGCGGCCGGGCGCCGGAGGGCGTGGTCCCGGTGAGCGTCCCCCTCATGCGCGCACCGACGTGGACCGCGCCGGGGTGGCCGTACGCGCGCAACAGGTCCTCGTCGAGAAAGCCGGGGTCGCAGCCGAGGAGGTCGGCCAGCAGGCAGGTGAGGTCCGCGAGGACGCGGTGCGCGGCGCGGACGGCGTCGTGGGCCAGGGCCAGGGCCGCCGTGGTGACGGAGGTGCCGTTGACGAGGGCCAGCGCGTCGCGGCCGTCCAGGGCGAGCGGGCGCAGCCCGGCGGCGGTCAGTGCCTCCGCGGCCGGCCCGCGCCGGCCGTCCAGGTAGGCGTGTCCCCGGCCGCGCAGCGCCTGGGTGGCGTAGGCGAGCGGGATGAGGTCGCCGCTCGCGCCGACGGATCCGTACCGGGGCACGGCGGGCGTGAACGTCGTGGCGAACATGGCCGCGAGCCGCTCGACGACCTCGGCGGACACGCCGGAGTACCCCTGGGCGAGGGAGCGGGTGCGCAGCAGCAGGGCGGCCCGCACGATGTCGTGCGGCAGGTCGGGGCCCTGGCCGGCGCCGAGGTGGGCCAGGGTGTTGTCGCACTGGTCGGCCTCGTCGCTGCGGCCGGCGTAGCCGACGAGCGCGCCGAAGCCGGTGTCGGCGCCGTAGATCCGGCGCTGCCCGCCGTCGTCGCCCTGCCGCAGGGCGCGGAAGGCGCTCCGGCCGCGGTCGACGCGGGCGCGGGCCTCGTCGTCCACGGTGACGGTGAGCGGTGCCGCGGCGCGGCGCAGGGCGGTGGCGTCCAGGAGGCCGGTGAGCTCGACGGTGTCCGTGGTGGTCAGCACGGGCAGCACCGTAGGCGGGCAATCTCAGAGCGCTCTGAAAACGGGTGGATAGCTTCCGGTCCATGACGCACGACTACCTGATCATCGGAGCGGGACCGGCGGGACTGCAGCTCGCCGCCTTCCTGGAGCGTGACGGTGCGGACTACGTCGTACTGGAGCGCGGCAGCGGACCGGGCACCTTCTTCACCCGGTTCCCCCGGCACCGTCAACTCATCTCGATCAACAAGGTGCACACCGGGTACGAGGATCCGGAGCTGCGGCTGCGGATGGACTGGAACTCCCTGCTGAGCGACGACCCGGAGCTGCTGTTCACCCGGTACAGCCCGCGCTACTTCCCGCCCGCCGACGACATGGTCCGCTACCTGTCGGACTTCGCCGCCCGGACCGGGGCGCGGGTGGAGTACGACACCGCAGTGGAGAAGGTGTCCCGCGACGACGGTGACGGCGGGGTGTTCACCGTCACCGACCGGAACGGGAGGACGTGGCGGGCGCGGCGCCTGGTGGTCGCCACCGGCGTGTCCCGGCCGAACACACCGTCGATCCCGGGTATCGGACTCGCCGAGAACTACGACACGTTCGATCCCGACCCGGAGACCTTCACCGGTCAGCGGGTGCTGATCATCGGGCGGGGCAACTCGGCCTTCGAGACGGCCGACAGCCTGATGGAGACCGCGGCGGTCATCCACGTCGTCGGCTCCGGCTCGCTGCGGATGGCGTGGCAGTCGCACTACGTCGGGCACCTGCGCGCGGTGAACAACAACTTCCTGGACAGCTACCAGCTCAAGTCGCAGAACGCGCTCCTGGACGGCCGGGTGGTCGAGATCCGGCGCGACGCGGACGGGAACGGCTTCTCCGTGCCGGTCGCCTTCGAGCGGGTCGACGAGGTGGTCAAGGACATCCCCTACGACCGGGTGATCGTCGCGACCGGTTTCCGGTTCGACACCTCGATCTTCGACGACACCTGCGTACCGGGTCTGATCGTCGACGGCCGTTTCCCGGCGCTCACGCCCGTCGGTGAGTCGGTCGACGTACCCGGCCTGTACTTCGCCGGAACGATCACGCAGGGCCCCGACTTCAAGAAGTCCACGACCGGGTTCATCCACGGGTTCCGCTACACGGTCCGCGCCCTGCACCGGGCCCTGCGCAAGCGCCACCACGGCGAGGACTGGCCGGTCACGGAGCTCGGGGACGCGACGGAGCGGGCCGTCGACGCGGTCGTCACCCGCGTCAACCGGTCCTCCGCGCTGTGGCAGCAGTTCGCCGTCCTCGGCGACGTCCTGCTCGTCGCCCCGGACGGCACGATGCGCTACGCCGAGGAGGTGCCCGTCCGCCACGTCCCGGACGCCGTGCGCGAGGGCGACTTCGGCAAGGTGGACGCCCACGCGGTGATCACCCTGGAGTACGGCGCGGACCACGACCGGGTGGACCCCTTCGACGTCACCGCGGGCCGCAAGTCCCAGCAGGACGTGCAGGGCCTCGACGGCCGCTACCTGCACCCGGTCGTCCGCTGGTACCGGGGCGGCGAGCTGGTCTCCGAGCACCACCTCACGGAGAACCTGGAGAACGAGTGGGACAGCGAGGAGGTCCACCGCGCCCCGTTGCGCGCCTTCCTCACCGACCACCTCCGCCGGGCCGCCCCGGTGACACCGTGACCCTCCGCGCGCTGCACGACGCGGCCCGCGGGGCGCTGGACCCCGTCCACTACGACTACGTGGCGGGCGGGGCCGGCGAGGAACGCGTCCTCGCCGCCAACGAACGGGCCTTCGACCGGTACGCGCTGCTGCCGCGGGTGCTGCGCGGAGCCGAGGACCGGGACACCGGCGCCGACCTGCCGGGCGCCCGGCGGGCGGCGCCGGTGGTCGTCGCGCCGACCGCGTTCCACCGGCTGCTGCACCCGGACGGCGAACGTGCCACGGCCCGTGCCGCCGCGGCGGAGGGCGCCGTCCTGATCACGGGGACGGCCGCGACGACGGCGGTCGCCGACGTCGTCACGGCGGCCCGCGGGGCGGCCCCGGACCCGGCCGTGTGGTTCCAGCTCTACCTGCACCCCCGCCCCGAGGTCACCGAGGCGCTCGTACGGCGCGCCGAGGAGGCGGGCTGCACGGCGCTGGTGGTCACCGTCGACTCGCCGGTGTTCGGCCGGCACACCAGGGACCTGCGCAACGGTTTCACCGACCTGCCGCCCGGCTACGCCGCGGAGAACATGCGCGGCCTGCCGGGCGCCCCGCCCGGCGCCCTCACCGACATCCCCATGTCCCCGTCCCTGACCTGGCGGGACTTCGCGGAGGTGGCGCGCATGACCTCCCTGCCCGTCCTGGCGAAGGGAGTCCTGCACCCGGCGGACGCGCGACCCGCCGTCGAGCACGGCGCCGCCGGGGTGATCGTCTCCAACCACGGGGGCCGGCAGAGCGACGCCGTCCCGGCGGCCGTGGACTGTCTGCCCGCAGTCGTCCGAGCCGTCGGGGGCCGGGTGCCGGTGCTGCTGGACGGCGGGGTGCGCCGGGGCAGCGACGTCGCCGTCGCCCTCGCGCTGGGCGCGGCGGCCGTCGGCGTGGGCCGCCCGGTGGTGTGGGGGCTGGCCGCCGACGGGGAGGCCGGGGTCCGGTCGGTCCTCGCGACGCTGCGCGACGAGTACGACCACACGCTCGCGCTGTGCGGTGGGCGCCGGAACACCGATCTGACGACGGACATGGTCGTGACGAGGGCTTGCGTGACGACGAGGGGCGGGACGTGGTGAGCGGCGGTCCGGAGCAGGCCACGGCGGACACGTGGTGGCTGCCGCGCGGCGTCGTCGCGCTGCGCGGGCGCATCTTCGAGAAGGTCAACGGCGACCGGACGCTGACCCTGCCCAACTCCGCCTACGGCCCCGAGGTGTTCGAGCGGGTCTACGCGCACCCGGCGGCGAACGGCCGGAGCGCGGGGGCGGGCCTGTCCGACCTGTTCTGGTACTGGCTGTCCCCCGGGCCCGAGGTGCACCAGGAGCACCTGGAGCCCGGCGAGCGGTACGAGGACGTGGCCGCGGCGACGCGGCGCATGCTCGCCGGCAACTCGGCCGAGCTCTCGGCGGCGGCCGCCCGCGCCGTGGCGCGCGTGCTCGACACGGTGCCGGACACGCGGATCAGTCTCGTCCGGCTGCGGGACCTGGTGATGCCCGCGTGGGCCGAGTTCGCTTACGAACTGGTGTTCAAGGAGGTGTGCCCGCCGCGCGCCCGGGACCTGATCACCGCGCACTCCGCCGACGTGATCAACGCCCTGAAGTGCACCGGCCTGCGCCATCCGAAGCGCCGGGCGCGGCTGACGGCGTACCTGCGCGAGCGGGTCGCGGCCGGTGACGTGCGGCACGAACTCCCCGCCTCGCTGTCGCCGTCGGAACAGGTGCACTTCCTCCAGGGCACGATGTTCAACACGGCCGTCGTGCAGCTCTCCGAGGCGACCGCGCACGTGCTGCTCGCCCTGGCCCGCCACCCCGGCGTGCAGCGGCGCGTGGCGGCGGACCCCGACGACGACCGGTACCTCACGCACGTGCTCGACGAGACGATGCGGCTGTACCCGCTGTTCGGCATCGCGCACCGCATCACCACGGGCGACATCCCGCTCGACGAGGACACCACGCTGCCCGCCGGGTCCGTGGTGTGCTTCAGCTACCCCGGCTACCACGCCACGGGCTACGACCGGCCCGACGCGTTCGACCCGGACCGCTGGGACACCCTGTCCGCCAAGGACGCCCACCACATCCCGTTCGGCGTGGCCGCCAACCGCCCCTGCCCCGCGTGGCGGATCTCCCCGCTCGTGCTGCGCGCCGCGGTGCGGGAGGTGCTGGGCCGCTTCGAGCTGGACTCGACGGCCTCGCACACCCGCTCCAACCCGCACCGCGCCCCCTGTCTGCTGATCCCGCGCGGCCTTGCCCCCGAGCCGCGCCGCCTCGACGCGCTGCGGACCTTCGTCCGGGTGCGGGACGGGGTGGAGGACGTCACGCGGGGCGTACGGCAACTGGTGCTCGGCACGGTCATGGTGCTGCACGCCCGCCGGCAGCGGCCGGCGGCACGTTACTTCGAGGAGCCTCCGGCCGGCCGCTGCCCGGCCGCCCACGGAAACGGAGGGAGCAGATGACTCCCGCGGAACTCGCCCCCACGTTCTTCCTCGCCGTCGTGGTCATCCTGGCCGTCTGCCGGGTCGTCAGCCGGCTGCTGCAGCTGGTCGGACAGCCGCCCGTCGTCGGCGAGATGATCGCGGGCGTGGTGCTCGGCCCGTCGGTGCTCGGCGCCCTGCTCCCCGGGGTCGAGGAGGGCCTCTTCCCACAGGAGCTGCGGCCGGTCCTGTACATCGTGGGGCAGATCGGCCTGGTCGCGTTCATGTTCCACGTCGGCTGGGACTTCCGCATGGACCGGCTGAGCGGTGTCGCCCGGTCCGCCGGGCTCGTCTCCGCGGTGGGCGTGGTCGTCCCGGTGCTGCTCGGCGTGGTGCTGATCTACGCCGTCGGCGAGCGGACCGGTGCCCTGGCCGAGGACGTGCCGCTGGTGGTGTCGGCCCTGTTCGTCGGGGTCGCGCTGGCGATCACGGCGTTCCCGATGCTGGCCCGGATCATCTCCGAACGCGGCCTGGCCGGCACCCGGCACGGGGCGCTCGCGCTCGGCGCCGGCGCCGCGGACGACGCGGTCGCCTGGGTCCTCCTCGCCGGGGTGTTCAGCCTCGCCGCCGGCAGTGCCGGGCTGGTCTCCCTGGCCGTCCTGGGCGGGCTCGGTCTCGTCGTGGCCATGGTGGCCGCGGTGCGCCTGCGCGGCCGCACCGCGCTCCTCGCCGACCGGGTGGCGCCGGAGAGCCTGCTGCTGACGCTGGTCGGCGCGCTGTTCCTGGTGGCCTGGTACACCGACGAGATCGGGCTGTACGCGGTGTTCGGCGCGTTCTGCCTCGGCCTGGTGTTCCCGCGCTCGGAACAGCTCGACCGCTCGGTGGAGACGCTGAAGCCGGTGGGCACGGTGTTCCTGCCGCTGTTCTTCACCTACTCCGGTCTGAACACGGACTTCACCCTGCTGGGTGCCGGACCGGTGCTGCTGTTCACCGCGGGGTGCGTACTGGTCGCGATCCTGGGGAAGTTCGGCGCCTGCTGGCTGGCCGCCCGCGTCGCCGGTGAGCCGAACGCGGTGGCGCTGCGGGTCGGGGCGCTGATGAACGCGCGGGGCCTGATGCAGCTGATCGCGCTCAACCTCGGTCTGGCGGCGGGCATCGTGACGCAGGCGATGTTCAGCGCCCTGGTCGTGGTCGCCATCGTCACCACCGTCATGGCGACACCGCTGCTGACGTTCTTCGACCGGCTGGAGCGGCCGCGGGAGTCGCTGCCGCGGGCGACCGTGGATGCGTGAGCGCTGCGGGGCCGGTGCTTCGGTGCGGGTTCGTCGGGGCTGGTCGCGCAGTTCCCCGCGCCCCTGAGGAGCGCGGGGAAGTGGTTACGCTTCGGCTGCGAGCCGCTGCTTGTCGGGCTTTCCGGCGGGGGTGAGCGGCACCTCGTCGATGAGGGTGAGGCGGGCCGGCGCGGACGCCTCACCCAGCTCCGCCGCCACCAGCGCGCGCAGTTCACCGAGGGACGGCGCGCGACCGGCGGCGGGGACGACGAAGGCGTGCACGGCCTCCCCGGTACTCTCGTCGGGCACGGCGACGACGTACGCCTCGGCCACCGACGGGTGGGCGGCGAGCAACCGCTCGACCGGTCCCGCGTAGTGCACGTTCGCGTTGACGATGATGACGTCACGGGCCCGTCCCGTGAGCCACAGCCGCCCCTCGGCGTCGAGGTGGCCCAGGTCGCGGGTGCGCACCCAGCCGTCGACGAAGACCTCGGCGGTGAGGCCGGGTTCCCGCCAGTACCCGCGGCTCTGCGACGGGGTCCGGACGAAGAGCTCACCGTCGGTGCCGGGCGGTACGGGACGGCCGCCGGCGTCCCGTACCTCCAGCTCGACGGGCGGCACGCCCAGCGAGCCCGGCTCGTCCTCCGGGCCGGCCATGGAGATCATGCCGGTCTCCGTCTGCCCGTACCCGTGGAAGACGACCGGTCCGAGCACCTCGGCGGCCTCGCGCAGCCGCCCCGGCGTCAGCGGGGACCCGGAGGCCATCAGCGCGCGCAGCGTGCCGAGGTCCACGGGTGACCGGCGCTGGCTCGCCACGAGTTCCGTCAGCCGGGCCACCGTGATGACGCTCGCGGTGGCCCGGTGCCGTACGAGGGCCTCGGGGAACGCGGGCGGGTCCGCGGTGACGAGGGTGCCGCCCGCGGCGAGCGTGAGCAGCCCGTACTCCATCATCACCTGGCTCGCCAGGGTGCCGAAGACCAGGAACCGGTCCAGGCGGGAGGCGAGTTCGCGGATGGCCGGCGGCCAGGCCTCCGGGCGGAGCGCCCAGGCCGCGGTCATCGCCGCGTAGGTCTGGGCGCACGCCTTCGGGACGCCCGTGCTGCCGCTGGTGTGGATGAGCCGGGCGACGTCCTCGGGCCGCGCCGCGACCCGCGGGCGGACACCGTCGTCCGGTGCCGACAGCAGGTCGTCGAGCACGAGGTCACCGGGCCGGCCGTCCCGCCGGTCGCCGGGCCGGTCGGTGACCCGGAAGGCGACGTCCATGAGCAGGTGCTCCTGCTGGCGTGCGGTCAGGCCCGGGCGTACGCCGACGACGCGGGCGCCGACGGCATGGGCCGCGACGACGGCGGCGAACGCCTCCGGGCTGACGCCCAGCAGCAGGGCGACGCCGTCGCCGGGGCCGGCACCGTGCTCGCGCAGCCCGTGCGTCACCCGCCGTACGGTCGCGAGCAGTTGCGCCCCCGACACCACTCGGTCGCCGTGCTCGAACACCGGGCGGTCGCCCGCCGCGTCGAGGAGGTCGAGTACGGCGCCGGGGAACTGCTCAGCCAAGGCTCTCCTTCACGAACGCGGCCAGCGGCTGCTGGTGGACGGTGGGGACGTCCCACTCGTTCTCCAGGTTCTCCGCCAGGTGGTGGGTGCCGGCGAGGACGCCGTCGCGGTAGTGGCGGACCACGGGGTGGAGGTAGCTGGAGTCCTCGGCGTGCTCGACGTCGTTCTCGGTGACGCGCGGGACGGTGACGTCGAACGGGTCGACGTGGTCGTGGTCGGGCCCGTACTCCAGGTCGACGACGAACCGGTGCGCGGCGGGACCGAGACCACCGTCGGTGACGTACGCGAGCGGCACCTCCTCCTGGTACAGGGCCCGGTCGCCGTCGACCGTGACCGCGTCGCCGAGGACGCCGAACTGCTGCCAGAGGGCGGACGAGCGGTTGACGCGGCCGACGATCGCGTCGGCGATCGCCTCGGGGGCCGCGGTGAGCGGCCGGCCCGGCCAGGGCACGTCGTGGTGGCGGGCGTCGAGGATGCGGTGCAGGGCGCGCACCCCGTAGCGGAAGCCGTGGATGAAGCCGTTGGTGCCCTGCTTGAAGTCCCGCTGCTGGGTCAGCGTGCCGGCGAAGTGGAGGTCCGGTACGTTCACCGACTCGTAGGCGGGCGTCTGTTCGGGGAACCGGTCGTTGATGACGAGGGCCGGGCGGCAGGTCTCGTCGAAGACGTCCGCGTCGAAGCGGAAGCCGGCGCACAGGATGATCCGGTCGTACTCCAGCTCGCGGAGCCGCTCCACGGTGCGGGCGTAGCGGAACACCACCCGGAAACGGCCGTCGGCGCTCCTCTCGATGTTCTCGACCGTGCCGTCCAGGACCGCGTTCTGCGACTTGAGCTGGTAGCTGTCCAGGAAGTTGTTGTTGACCGCGCGCAGGTGGCCCACGAAGTGGGTCTTCCAGGCCATCTTCAGGGAGTGCGGGCCGGCGACGTGGATGACCGCGGCCTTCGCCATGAGGGAGTCGGCGGTCTCGAACGCGGAGTTGCCCTTGCCGACGATCAGCACCCGCTGCCCCGTGAACGACGCCGGTTCCGGGTCGAACGTGTCGTAGCGTTCGGCGAGTCCGATGCCCGGAACGGGCGGCTCGTTGAGCCGGGACACACCGGTCGCCACGACGATCCGCCGCGCCCGCCACGTCCGGCCGTCCGCGTCGAGGACGGTGAAGACACCGTCCGCACGGGAGACCCGGACGACCTCCGTGCCGTACTCGACGCGCACGCCGGTACGGTCCGCGAAGTCGGCCAGGTAGCGCACCAGTTCCTCCGCGCGGGGGAAGTACTCCTCGCTGTACCGGGTGAACAGCAGTTCCGGGTCGTCGCTGAGCAGCGAGTTCCAGTCCATCCGGAGGTTGAGCTCCGGGTCGGTGTACCCGGTGTGCACCTTGTTGATCGATATGAGCTGCCGATGTCTGGGGTACCTGGTGAAGAACGTGCCGGGCCCGCTCCCCCGCTCCAGGACGACGTAGTCCCGTCCGTCACGTTCCAGCAGAGCGGCGAGCTGAAGTCCGGCCGGTCCGGCCCCGATGATCAGGTAGTCGCGCACCATGGACCGGACGCTAGCGGCGCGACATCAGAGAGTTCTGAGATTGGGGCGGGTGGCCGGTCTCGCGACGGCAGCGGCAGTGGGCTCTGGAAGTCCCATTACCTTCGTCGTAGAGCCCGGTTCGGGTTCGTGGCCTTCGGGGCCGGTATGACTCGTTGCCCCTGTCCTTGATGATCCGGGGGGTGCTGTCGCCGGTCCCGGCGGCCCCGGAGGTCAGCAGGACCGCCCGAGCCCTCGGCGGGCCGTATCCCGGGCGAACGCGTCGTGATCCCGAGGTGACCGGTGTCAGTGCAGCGTCCGCGTGCTGACGGCGGACAGGAGCCGCAGTTTGTCGTGGCTCTCGGTGCCCGGGACGGCGGTGTAGACGAGCAGGTGGTGCGACTGGTCCGGGGCGAGCAGCGTCTGGCAGTTCAGCTCCAGCTCGCCGACCTCGGGATGGACGAAGCGTTTGACCTGACCGGGGCGGACGCCGACCTCGTGGGTGTCCCAGAGGGCCCGGAACTCGTCGCTGCGGGCGAGGAGGAGGTCGGCGTAGTGGGCCGCCCGGGAGCCGGGGCCCCGAAGCGTGGCGATCTCACGGAGGCCGGAGGCGAACATCCGTGAGAGCAGTGAGTGGTCCCCGTGCGCGTACAGCTCGCGGGTGGCGGGGTCGGTGAACCAGCGGTAGCCGATGCTGCGCGCCGGTCCGGTGTACCGGGTCGTGTCGCCGGTGAGCGAGACACCGAGCGGGCTCTGCCGCAACGTCTCCCCGAGCTCGGTGACGATCTCCGCGGGAGTGTCGCCGAGGCGGTCGAAGATGCGCAGCAGGCCGGGGCTGATGTGCTCGCCGGCCACGCCCCGGCCGGGCGGGTTGTGTCCGGCGAGACGGAACAGGTGGTCGCGCTCGCTGAGGGAGAGGTGCAGTCCCTGTGCGATCGAGGCGATCATCTGCTCGGACGGCTGGGGGCCGCGCTCCCGCTCCAGGCGGGCGTAGTAGTCGGTCGACATGTGACAGAGCACGGCGACCTCCTCGCGGCGCAGCCCGCTGGTCCTACGGCGCTGTCCGCGCGGGAGGCCGACGTCCTCGGGCTGCAGCGACTCCCGACGCCGCCGGAGGAACGCCGCCAGCCCGGCCCGGTCGATCTCCATTCGTGCCCTCCCTCGGTGCTGTCTCCTTTCTATCGCCCGCACACGCGCGTAACCACGGATCGCCGATCCCCCCTTCCGGCCCGGTGACTGCCCCCTCCCTCGAACCTCGGCTCGCCCATCAGCGGATCGGCAGGCCCTGAACAACTCCCGCGGTGCCCGTCAGGGTGGAGTCACCGACGCCCTGAGGGAGTGCACACATGCCACGTGGAACCACCGACATCACCGTTCCCGACCTGTCCGGGAAACGCGCCGTCGTGACGGGAGCGAGCGACGGCATAGGGCTGGGCATCGCGACGCGCCTCGCCGCCGCCGGTGCCGAGGTCCTCATGCCCGTCCGCAACCCGCGCAAGGGCGAGACAGCTCTGGCCGGGATACGCCGGCAGTTCCCCGGAGCGGACGTGTCGCTGCGGGCACTCGACCTGAGCTCGCTCGCCTCCGTCGCGGCGCTGGGCGAGACCCTGCTGGCCGAGGACCGGCCCATCCACCTGCTCGTCAACAACGCCGGGATCATGACTCCGCCCGACCGGCAGACGACCGCCGACGGGTTCGAGCTGCAGTTCGGCACCAACCATCTCGGCCACTTCGCCCTGGTCACCCACCTGCTGCCCCTCCTGCGAGCCGGCCACGCGCGGGTGACCTCGCAGATCAGCGTCGCGGCGAACAGCAACGCCATCAACTGGGACGACCTGAACTGGGAGCGGTCGTACGACGGCATGCGCGCCTACAGCCAGTCGAAGATCGCGTTGGGGCTGTTCGGCCTCGAACTCGACCGGCGCAGCGAAGCGGGCGGCTGGGGCGTCACGAGCAACCTGTCCCACCCGGGCATCGCTCCGACGAGCCTGCTCGCCGCCCGCCCGGAGATCGGACGCGCCAAGGACACCGCGGGTGTGCGCCTCATCCGCGCCCTGTCCGCCCGCGGCATCCTCGCCGGGACCGTGCACACCGCGCGGCTGCCCGCCCTCCACGCCGCCACGTCCCCCGACGCCGAACGCCGCGCCTTCTACGGGCCCAGCGGGCTCGGGCACCTGGGCGGCCCGCCCGGAGCGCAGAAGCTGTACGGCCGGCTGCGCGGCGCCGATGACGCCCGGCGCATCTGGCGGATCTCCGAAGAGCTCGTGGGCGTACGGTCCTCCTGACCGCAGGCCACCCGTGACCTCCCGACCGGACACATGTCACAGCGGCGACCTGGTGCACGCCCCGGTCGGGCGGGAAGGGGAGTATGAAGGCCTTGCACAAAGGGTTCATTCTTGCGGAGGAGCGGATAGATGCAGGACGCGCGAGCGGGACAGGTCGCCGGGCCCGAGGACCTCGTCGATGTGGCCCGCCTGGTCACGGCGTACTACGCACTCCACCCCGACCCGGCCGAACCGGGGCAGCGGGTGGCGTTCGGCACCTCGGGCCACCGCGGCTCGTCCCTCGCGGCCGCGTTCAACGAGGACCACATCGCGGCCACCAGCCAGGCCATCTGCGAGTACCGCGCCGCCCAGGGCACCGACGGCCCCCTCTTCCTGGGCGCCGACACCCACGCCCTGTCGGAGCCCGCGCGGATCACGGCGCTGGAGGTCTTCGCCGCCAACGACGTGACCGTCCTCATCGACCAGGCCGACGGCTACACGCCCACCCCGGCCGTGTCGCACGCCATCCTCACCCACAACCGCGGGCGTACGTCCGGCCTCGCCGACGGCGTGGTGGTCACCCCCTCGCACAACCCGCCCGCCGACGGCGGCTTCAAGTACAACCCGCCGAGCGGCGGCCCCGCCGGTTCGGACGCAACGTCCTGGATCCAGGACCGCGCCAACCAGATCATCACGGGCGGCATGAAGGACGTACGGCGCGTCCCGTACGCCCGCGCCCTGGCCGCTCCCGGCACCGGCCGCCACGACTTCCTCGGCACGTACGTGGCCGACCTGCCGAACGTGCTGGACCTCGACGCCGTCCGGTCCGCCGGCGTACGGATCGGCGCCGACCCGCTCGGCGGCGCCTCCGTCGCGTACTGGGGCCGGATCGCCGAGGAGCACCGGCTCGACCTGACGGTGGTCAACCCGCTCACCGACCCCACCTGGCGCTTCATGACGCTGGACTGGGACGGCAAGATCCGCATGGACTGCTCCTCGCCGTACGCCATGGCCTCGCTCATCGAGCAGCGCGACCGGTTCTCCATCGCCACCGGCAACGACGCCGACGCCGACCGGCACGGCATCGTCACGCCGGACGGCGGCCTGATGAACCCCAACCACTACCTGGCCGTGGCGATCTCCTACCTGTACGCGCACCGGGAGCAGTGGCCCGCGGAGGCCGGGATCGGCAAGACCCTGGTCTCGTCCAGCATGATCGACCGGGTCGCGGCGGACCTCGGCCGGCAACTCGTCGAGGTCCCGGTCGGGTTCAAGTGGTTCGTGGACGGCCTGTCCGGCGGCACGCTCGGCTTCGGCGGCGAGGAGTCGGCGGGCGCGTCCTTCCTGCGCCGCGACGGCTCGGTGTGGACCACCGACAAGGACGGCATCACCCTGGCCCTGCTCGCCTCCGAGATCACGGCCGTCACCGGCAGGACACCCTCGCAGCACTACGCGGAGCTCACCGACCGCTTCGGCGCCCCCGCCTACGCGCGCGTCGACGCCCCCGCCTCCCGCGAGGAGAAGGCGCTGCTCGCCAAGCTGTCCCCCAGCCAGGTCACCGCCGACACCCTGGCCGGCGAGCCGGTCACCACGGTCCTCACCGAGGCCCCCGGCAACGGCGCCGCCCTCGGCGGCATCAAGGTCGCCACCGACAACGCCTGGTTCGCCGCCCGTCCCTCGGGCACGGAGGACGTCTACAAGATCTACGGAGAGTCGTTCCTGGGCGCGGACCACCTGCGTCAGGTCCAGGAGGAGGCCAGGTCCGTGGTGCTCTCGGCACTGGGCGGCTGACCTGTGCGCCGGCGGGCGGAGCGCCTGTTCAGGGCGTGTACGCCCGCCGCGTCGGCCCCCCTCCGGGGCGGGCCGTGGCACCGGCGCGACGCGAGATCGTTTAGCCTGCTGTCGCTACGTACCGTGACGCAGTCAGGAATCAGAGCACCGCCATGCCCTCATCGCACGCGACACCTCACTCGACGTCTCCGTCCGGCAGCGGTCCGTCATCGGAAGGCCCCGAGCCCCTGTCGTCGCCCGCCCCGGCCGAGAGGACCGCGGAGGCCGCGCTGAGGATCGTCGCCGAGGTGCTCGGCGTTCCCGGGGCCGACGGGGCCGACAACTTCTACGACTTCGGCGGATCCTCCCTGCAGGCCATGCGGATCTGCGCCCGGCTCGCCAAGGACCTGGGCGTACGGGCCGCTCCCGAGGCCCTGTTCGAGGCGGACACCCTCAGCGACTTCCTGGCCGGGCTCACCGCGGGACCGGCCGGCCCCGCGGCACCCGCCGCCCAGCGGACACCTTCCGCCCGCACCGGGCGGATACCCACCGGCCGGCGTTCCGTCCACGCCGCCGTCACCCACCAGGCACGCCTGCGTCCCACCGCCCCCGCACTGGTCTTCGGGGACGAACGCGTCGACTACGCCACCCTCGACGCCGCATCGGACACCTACGCCGGGGAGTTGGCCGCAGCCGGGGTCCGTCCCGGCCACGTCGTACCCGTCCTGCTGCCCCGCTCACCCCGGCTCGTCGCCGTGCTGCTGGCCGTCCTCAAGTGCGGTGCCTCCTACGCCGCCCTGGACCGGCGCTGGCCCGACCGGCGGATCCGCGACGTCGTCTCCCGGCTGCACGCGCCCCTGACCGTGGCCGAGGACGGCAGGCCGCACGCGTGGGCCCCGCCCGCCGCCGAGAGCCTGGAGCAGGCGGCGGCCCGGCGCACCGCCGCGCCGGAGGTGACCGTCGCCCCGGACGACCCCGCCGCGGTCTTCTTCACCTCCGGAACCTCCGGCGTCCCCAAAGGCGTCCTGTCACCCCACCGTGCGACCACCCGCCTCTTCCCCCCTGACGGCGACACCACGTTCGCGGACTTCGGCCCCGGGCGGGTGGTGCTGCAGGCGGCTCCCGTCCCCTGGGACGCCTTCAGCCTGGAGGTGTGGGGCCCGCTGACGAGCGGCGGCACCTGCGCGATCGCCCCTTCCGACTACCTCCTCCCGGACGCCCTCGCCGATCTGGTCGCCCGTGCCGGCGTGGACACCGTGTGGCTGACCTCGTCCCTGTTCAACCTCTTCGTGGACGAGGACGCACCGGACCGCCCCTGCTTCGCCGGGATCCGGCAGGTCCTCACCGGTGGCGAGCGCATCTCGTCCGCGCACGCCGGCCGCTTCCTGGCCCGCTACCCGGACACCGTGCTGATCAACGGTTACGGACCGGTGGAGAGCTGCGTGTTCGCCACCACCCACCGGGTCACCGCCGCCGACTGCGCGCGCGCCGAGGACATACCCGTCGGTGTGCCCGTGCCGGGTACGACCGTGCACATCCTCGACGGCGACCGCCCGGCAGCCCCCGGCGAGCCGGGGGAGATCTGCCTGTCCGGCGACGGCCTGGCCCTCGGCTACCTGGACGATGCCGAGTCCACCGCCGCGTCCTTCGTCACCCTCCCCCTCGACGGCTCGCCCGTACGCCTCTACCGGACCGGCGACCTGGGCGTGCTGGACGCCGGCGGGTCGCTGTCCTTCCGCGGCCGGACCGACCGGCAGGTGAAGATCGCCGGACACCGCGTGGAACCGGAGGAGATCGAGACGGCCGCACGCCGTGTCCCCGGCGTCCGCGAGGCGGCTGTCGTCCCGGTTCCGGCCCCGGCGCCGACCGGCGGTCACGCGGGCCTCGCGCTGTTCTACACCTCGCAGGACGGGGACGCCGACGCAGACGTGGACGGGGAGGGAGGGGGGACCGACGACGGGCACGATCCGTCCCACCCGGCGGCGGTGCGTCGTGCCCTGGCCGGCGGGCTCCCCGCCGCCCTGGTGCCCCGTACCGTGCGGCGCTGTGCATCCCTGCCCACCACGGACAACGGCAAGCTCGACCGCCGCGCCCTGTCCGCCTGGCTCTGACCGAGGACCACCCGCCATGCCGCACGACCTCCCCAGCCACCCGGGCCACTCGGGTCACCCGAGTCACCCGAGCTACCCGATGTCCTGGGAACAGGAGTCGATCTGGCTGAACGACCAGTTCCAGGAGGGGCCCTCCCGCTACCTGGAGTCCTGGACGTACCGGCTGCGCGGCGCCCGCGTCGAGCCGGCCGCCGTGCGGGCCGCGCTGGACGGCATCGTCGCGCGGCACGAGGCCCTGCGCAGCCGCCTGCACCTCGTCGACGGCGAGCCGCGCCAGACGGTGCTCCCGCCGGGCCCGGTCGAGCTGGAGATCCGTCACGTCGCCCCCGGCCGGCTGCCGGCCGCCCTGACCGGGGCGGCGACCCGGCCGGTGGCCCTGGACCGGCCGCCGCTGCTGCGGGCGACCCTGCTCCAGCTGGACACCCAGGACACCGACGGAGGCGGCGCCCACGACGCCGTCCTGGTGGTGGCCGTCCACCACGCGGTCATCGACGGCTGGTGCTGGAGTCTGCTGGACACCGAGTTCAGCGCCCTCTACCGGGCCGCCCTGGACGGCTCCGACCCCGGACTGCCCGAGCTCCCCGAGCAGTTCGGCCCGTACGCGCAGGCACGCCCCGCCCCCGACCGGGCCTCCCTGGAGTACTGGCGCCGCACCCTGGCCGGAGCACCGCGGGAGTCGTCGTTCCCCGCGGACCGGCCGCGGCCCGCCGTGCTCGGCACCGGCGGCGACCGCGTGGAGTTCACCCTGGGGCCCGACCTGGTCAAGGGGGTGCGCGCACTGGCCCGCCGGGCCCGCACCACGCCCTTCACCGTGCTGGCCACCGCCCTGGGCGCGCTGCTGGCCCGGTCGTCGGGCCGGGAGGACGTGGTCATCGGTACGCCGGTCTCCCGGCGGGACGACGAACGCCTCGAGCCGATGCTGGCCTGCCTCACCGACGTCATGCCGCTGCGCCAGCACCTCGACCCCGACGCGTCCTTCGCCGAGCTCACGGCCCGGACCAAGGCCGCGGTGTGGGACGCCGTCCGCCACCGCGACGTCGCCTTCTCCCACCTGGTGCGCGACCTGGAGGTGGAGCGGTCCACCGGCCGCTTCCCGCTCTTCCAGGTGGTGTTCGGCCTCGACGACGCCCCCGCCCCGGCCCTGGACCTGCCCGGCGTCACGGCCGAGCGGCTGTACGTGCACGGCGGCACGGCGAAGTACGACGTCTTCCTCCACATGGTTCCCGAGGCGGGCGGCCTGCACGGCTACTGGGAGTTCTCCACCGACCTCTTCGACCGCGTCACGGCCGAGCGGCTCACCGCACGGCTGACGGCGCTGCTGGCCGCCGCCGTCGCCGACCCCGACCGGCCACTGGCCGAGCTCGACCTCCTTCCTCCCGAGGAGCACGCCCGCCTCCGGCAGTGGACGCACGGCCCGGCACCCGCCGACGACCGGCCGCTCGCCCACGAGGCCGTCGCCGCCCAGGCCCGCCGCACCCCCGACGCCCCCGCGGTCGTCCACGGGGACCGGACGCTCACCTACGCCGAACTGGAAGCGGCCGCCGCGAACGTCGCCGCCCACCTCGTGGCCCGGGGCGCGGCCCGCCGGCCCGTCGGCATCTGCCTGCGCCGCTCACCGGAACTGGCGGTCGCCGTACTGGGCGTGCTCAAGGCGGGCGGCTGCTACCTGCCGCTCGACCCCGACTACCCCGCCGACCGCCTCGCCTTCATGGCCGCCGACAGTGGGATCAGGACCGTACTGACGCAGCGCGACCTGACGGACGGGGCGGGCCCGACGAGCCTGACGGGCCTGCTGGAGTCGGCCGACGTGGAGCCCCTCGTGGTGGACGATCTTCCATCCGCCCCCGCTCCCGCCCCCGCCGTACCGCTGCCCGTGGCGGGTCCGGACGACCTCGCCTACCTGATCTACACCTCCGGATCGACCGGCCGCCCCAAGTGCGTGGCCATGCCGCACCGCGCCCTGGCCAACCTGCTGGCCTGGCAGCGCGACCGCTCCGCCGCGGGTACCGGCACCCGCACCCTGCAGTTCACCCCGATCGGCTTCGACGTGTCCTTCCAGGAGCTGTTCGGCACCTGGGCGACCGGCGGCACCCTGGTCATGGTCGACGACGAGGTCCGCCGCGACCCGGCCCGCCTCCTCGACCTCCTCGCGGACCGGCGGGTGGAACGGCTCTTCCTGCCGTTCGTCGCCCTGCAGCAACTCGCCGAGTACGCCTGCGCCACCGGCCGGACACTGCCGGAGCTGCGTGAGGTGGCCACCGCGGGTGAGCAGCTCTTCGCCACCCCCGCCCTGCGGGAGTTCTTCCGCTCGCACGCGCCCGAGGCCGTGCTGGACAACCACTACGGCCCCTCCGAGACCCACGTCGTCGTCGCCGAGCGCCTCGCGAAGGACCCGGCTGCCTGGCCGGACCTGCCTCCCATCGGCCGCCCCGTCGCGGGCGCGCGGGCGCTCGTGCTCGACGAGGCGTTGCGACCGGTCCCACCCGGCGCGACGGGCGAACTGTGCGTCGCGGGACCCGTACTGGCCGACGGTTACCTCGGCCGCCCCGACCTGACCGCCGAGAGGTTCGTCCTGCGCGACGGCACGCGGCTGTACCGCACCGGCGACCTCGTCCGCCACCTCCCCGACGGCCGCCTCCAGTACCTGGGGCGCGAGGACGACCAGGTCAAGATCCGCGGGCACCGGGTGGAGACCGGTGAGATCGAGGCCGTCCTGCGGGCGCTGCCCGCGGTGACCGACGCCGCCGTGGTGGCCCAGGAGTCCCCCGCCGGGCGCCGGCTGGTCGCCCACTACCTCACGGCCGCCGACGACGCGGCCGCTCCGCACCCCGCCGCGGTACGGCAGGCGCTGGCCGGACGTCTCCCCGAGTACATGGTCCCGGCCGCCGTACTGAAGCTGGAGAGCTTTCCCCTCACCCCCAGCGGCAAGCTGGACCGCGCCGCCCTGCCCCACCCCGGGACGGCGGACACCCAGCCACAGCCGTCCACGTCCTTCGCCGCGCCCACCACTCCCACCGAGCGCCGGATCGCCCGGATATGGAGTGAACTGCTGGGCGTCCCCCGGATCGGCGTCCGGGACGACTTCTTCGCCCTGGGCGGCCACTCCCTGCTGGCCACCCGGCTCGTGCTCGCCCTGCGCGAGGAACTGGGCGCGGAGATCCCGCCCGGGGCGGTCTCCGCCTCCGCGACGGTCGCCGCACTGGCGGCACTGGTCGACGGGACCGCGGACGACGTCGCAGCCGCAGGGGCTCTCGACCTGCCCGCCGAGATCGACCTGCCCGCCGACATCGTCCCGGCGCCGAGGACGGGTCCGGCGGTGGAGGCGGTTCCCGCGGCGGAGGCGGCCCCGGCACATGTCCTGCTCACCGGCGCCACCGGCTTCCTGGGGGCCTTCACCCTCAGCGCCCTCCTGGACCGCACCGACGCCACCGTGCACTGCCTGGTCCGCGGCACCGACCCGGAGCACGCCCGGAAGCGGCTGCGCCGCGCCCTGGAGACCTACGGGCTGTGGGACGAGCGCCGCGCCCACCGGATCACCGTGGTCCACGGTGACCTCGCCCGGCCGTCGCTGGGCCTGTCCGAGGACGCCTTCGACCACCTCGCCCGCACCATGGACGCGGTGCACCACGTGGGGGCGGCGGTCAACCTCGTCTCCCCGTACGGACAGCTCAAGGCGGCGACCGTCGACGGCACCGCCGAGATCCTCCGGCTGGCCGCGCGCCACCGCACCGTCCCGGTCCACCACGTCTCCACCGTCGGCGTGTACGCGGGCACGGCCCCGCACCCGATCGGCCCGGAGCACCCGACCGGGCCGCCGGAGGCGCTGGAGCACGGCTACACCCAGAGCAAGTGGGTGGCCGAAGGGCTCGTCGAGCGGGCCCGCCGGCGAGGACTGCCCGTCACGATGTACCGGCCGACCCGCATCGCCGGCCACAGCCGCACCGGCGCCTGCCAGACGGGCGACTACCTGTGGCTGATGCTCAAGGGCTGCGTCCAGGCACAGGCCGCGCCCGCCCGGGTGGACACCGCCTTCGACCTGGCACCGGTGGACTACGTCGCCGATGCCGTGGTCGCGCTGTCCCTGCTCCCGGGCACCACCGGCCGGACCTTCCACCTCGCCGCGGGCCGGCTGCTGCGCCTGGAGACGGCGCTGGACTGGCTGCGGACCATGGGGTACCGGCTGCCGGAGGTCTCCCCGCAGGCGTGGCTGGACCGCATCGGCGCGGACCCCGGCAACGCGGCGTACCCGCTCCTCGGCACCCTGGCCGCGGAACTGACCGGCGGCGGATCGGAGGGCAGCCTGACCTTCGACCCCACCGCCACCGACGCCGCACTGGCCGCGACGGACGTATCGCGCCCCGAGTTCGACCGGGACCTGTTCGGCCGCTGCGCCGCCTACTTCACCGCGACCGGGTGGCTTCCGGGACCCGGCACAGCGCGCTGACGGACGGCCACCCGGGTCATCGACCCGTCGAACGCGCCGACCGGCCGTACCAGCCAATGGACGCACTCTTGGACACACACGGTCCCTGTTGTAGAAAGAGGCTCGTGAATCGCGAACTCGTGGTGCAGCGCCTGGTCGTCGACCTGCGTCGTCGCTCCGTCCCGTGTTGTCGCTGACCTCGCGTCCATGCGTCCATGAGGTGCTCACCGTCCGGTGAGACCACCCGGCGAGGGCTTCCGCGGCTTCCGCACCTCTGACGTGTGCTTCCTCGCGTTCCCCGGCTCCCGCCACGCTCTCCGGCGCGCCGCCCGGCCACCGGCCGGCTGACGGCTGTCCCTGGACAACCGTCGCCTCGGTCGCCCCGTCGATCCCGATCCACCTCTCGTCGGTTGAACCACGTCGGCCGAACCATCGGCCGATCCGCCAGCTGCTCATGTCCGGTGCCCCTCTGGAGGCCGATACATGTCCACTGCTCCGACCGTGCCGAAATCGGGCTCCGACGCCCCGCCCGCCGCGGCACCACCTCGCGGGCGACCCCGTACCTGGGTCGCCCGGGCGACGCTGCGCCGGGCCGGACTGCCGCTCGGCTCACTGGTGTTGTTCCTCGTCGGATGGCAGGTGGTGGCGGCGGGCGGAGCCTGGAGCGAGACGCTCGTTCCGCGGCCGGCCACGGTGTGGGACGCGTTCGTCGCCGTCTCCACGACACACGACGGTGTACGCGGGTACAACGGCACGTACCTCGTCGAGCACCTGGGCATCAGCCTGCGCCGCATCGGGATCGGAGCGGGTCTCGGCATCGTCGCCGGAGTCCTGTTCGGCCTGGTCATGGGGACCGTCGGCTGGGTGCGCTCACTGTTCGAGCCCTGGATCACCTTCCTGCGGACCCTGCCGCCGCTGGCGTACTTCTCCCTGCTCGTCGTCTGGCTGGGCATCAACGAGGAGCCGAAGATCACGCTGCTGGCCGTGGCCGCGTTCCCGCCGGTGGCGGTGTCCACCACCACCGCGGTCACGGCCGTACCGAAGAGCCTGCTGGAGGCGGCCCGCGCCCTCGGCGCGTCCCGTTGGGAGCTCGTCAAGGACGTCGTCGTCCCTTCCGCGCTGCCGGAGACGCTCACCGGCATCCGGCTGGCGGTGGGGGTGGCCTACTCCTCCCTCGTCGCCGCCGAGCTGGTCAACGGGCTGCCCGGGATCGGCGGAATGGTCAAGGACGCCGCCAACTACAACAACACCCCGGTGGTGATCGTCGGCATCGCCGCCATCGGACTCTCCGGCCTCGTCATCGACGGCCTCCTGCTCCGGCTGGAACGCACCGCCGTGCCCTGGCGCGGCCGTACCTAGACCCACTCGCCCCTCCCGGTCCTTCCCGTCCACAGCACCTTTCTCAGAAACGGCTGCCCATGACTCGTTCGGCGACCCGCATCCCCACCGGCCCCACCGATCCCGCCACCCGCCGGCCGACGCGCCGGGCCGTGCTCGCCGTCGCGCTGGCCGCGGCATCCGCCGCCGTCACCGGCTGCTCCGGCGGCGACGGCGGGTCGGCGGGCGGGGCCAGACGGCTGCGCATCGGCTACTTCGCCTTCCCCAGTGGCGACCTGCTGGTGAAGAACCGGAAACTGCTGGAGAAGGCCCTGCCGGAGTACGAGATCAACTGGATCAGGTTCGACTCCGGTGCCAGTGTCAACCAGGCGTTCATCGGCGGGTCGATCGACATCGGCGCCCTGGGGTCCAGCCCGTTCGCGCGCGGCCTGTCCGGCTCCTCCCCGATCCCCTACAAGGTCGCGTTCGTCCTCGACGTCGCGGGCGAGAACGAGGCCCTGGTGGCCCGTGCGGACTCCGGGATCTCCGACGTCGCCGACCTCGCGGGCCGCACCGTCGCCACACCGTTCGCCTCCACCTCCCACTACAGCCTGCTCGCCGCACTGGAACAGGCCGGTGTCACGGCCTCCGACGTCAAGCTCGTCGACCTGCAGCCCCAGGCGATCCTCGCCGCGTGGCAGCGGAAGGACATCGACGCCGCCTACGTCTGGCTGCCCACGCTGGAGGAACTGCGGGCGTCCGGTACGCAGCTCGTCAGCAGCAAGGAGATCGGCGGCTCCGGGAAACCGACCCTGGACCTCGCCGTCGTCTCGGACGAACTGATCAGCCGTGATCCCGAGGCGATCGAGGTGTGGCGCGAGGTGGAGGCGGAGGCGCTGCGCCGCATCAGATCCGATCCCGGCGGCTCCGCGGAGGCCATCGCGGCCGAGCTCGGCATCAGTGCCGAGGACGCCCGCACACAGTTGTCGCAGGGCGTGTTCCTCACTCCCGAAGAGGTCGCCTCCGCGGAGTGGCTGGGTACCGACGGAGCGCCGGGCGAACTGGCCGACTACGTCACCGACACCGGCCGCTTCCTGGCGGAGCAGAAGCAGATCGACACGGCACCGTCCCGGCAGGCCGTCCGCGACGCCCTCTACCTGAAGGGACTGCCCGATGGCGTCGCGTGAGGTCACCGGGGGGACGGCCGTCGGCACGGAGGTCACCGCACGGCCCGGCTCCGTCCATCTCGACCGCGTCACCCATCGGTACGGGCGGGGCGGCGAGGCGGTCACCGCGGTCGGGCCGATCGACCTCACCGTCCCGGCGAGCGAGTTCCTGGTGCTCGTGGGCGCCTCGGGCTGCGGCAAGAGCACACTGCTGCGGCTGATCGCCGGATTCGAACAGCCCACCCACGGGTCGGTCCGGGTGTCGGACGGCGCTCCACGCCCCGGCACCGCGGCGGGCGTGGTGTTCCAGCAGCCGCGGCTCTTCCCGTGGCGCACGGTACGCGGCAACATCGACCTGGCCCTGCGCTACGCGGGCATCGACCGGGCGCTGTGGCCGCAACGCCGTGCGGAACTGCTGGAACGGGTCGGTCTCGAAGGCACCGCCGAGCGCCGCGTCTGGGAGATCTCCGGCGGCCAGCAGCAGCGCGTCGCGATCGCCCGCGCGCTGGCGGCCGATAATCCGCTGCTCCTACTGGACGAGCCGTTCGCCGCGCTGGACGCTCTGACCCGGGAACGGCTCCAGGAGGACGTCCGCCGGATGACCGACCGGACCGGGCGGACGACCGTGTTCGTGACCCACTCGGCCGACGAAGCGGTGTTCCTCGCGTCCCGCATCGTGGTGCTCACCAAGCGCCCCGGGACAGTGGCCCTGGACCTGACCGTTCCCCTGCCGCGCGGTGACGTCGACGCACAGGAACTGCGCGACTCCACCGAGTTCGCCGCACTGCGCGCGCGGGTCTCCGACCGCGTCAAGGCCGCGGCGTCCTGACACGACACGACGCACGGTGACGCACACGACCACACACGACTCAGAGCACGGAAGGACGTCACACATGACCGTCATGAGCGAGCGGCCCACCAGGAGCACCACCGACCAGCCGGGCCCGGCGGGCGCCCGGATCACCAGGCTCGGCCCGGGCTTCGGTGCCGAGGTGCGCGGCATCGACCTCGGCAGTCTCGACGACGCCCAGGTCACCGCGGTCCGGCAGTTGCTCGTCGACCACAAGGTCCTCTTCGTACGCGAGCAGGACCTCGACGACGCCGCACAGATCGAGTTCGGCCGACGCCTGGGCGAGGTCACCGTGGGACACCCCGTGCACGACTCGGGGGACGTGGCTCCCGAGGTGTACTCCCTCGACAGCCAGGACAACGGGTTCGCCGACGTGTGGCACACCGATGTCACCTTCGTACGGAACCCGCCCGCCATCTCCGTCCTGCGGGCCGTGGTGCTGCCCCCGCACGGCGGCGACACCTCGTGGGCGGACAGCCAGCTCGCCTACGAGTCGCTGTCGCCGGGGCTGCGCGCGCTCATCGACCCGCTCACCGCGGTGCACGACGGCAGCCGGGAGTTCGGCTACTACCTGGCGCAGAAGCGCAACGGCCGCGGCAACCTGTGGGAGGGCGAGGTGTTCACCGAGCTGGTTCCCGTGGAGCACCCCGTGGTCCGCGTGCATCCCGAGAGCGGACGCAAGGGCCTGTTCGTCAACCCGGGCTTCACCTCGCACATCGCCGGTGTCTCCGAGCACGAGAGCCGGGGCATCCTCGACATTCTGTACGCCCACCTCACCAAGCCCGAACACGTCGTGCGCCACCGCTGGCAGCCGGGCGACGTCACCCTGTGGGACAACCGCAGCACGGCCCACTACGCCAACCGCGACTACGGCGACGAGCATCGCGTCATGCACCGCATCACCCTGCGCGGAGACACACCCGTCGGTCCCGTGACCGACGTCCGCTGACCCGGCACACCCGCACATGCCTCCCACGCACCCACCGTGCACTTCGGCGTGCACGCAGGGAGAAGTGCTGTCCGGACACCGTCGACACGCCAGCGGAGGAAGGCACGCTTGTGCGTAGTGGAAACAGAGAACCCTTGAGAACGGCGCCTCCGACGACGGCACCTACCAGAGCATCAACAACACCAGCGGCCTCTGCCTCGCCAACCAGAAGACGGTGATGGGCGTCGGCACCAATGGCAGCATCGTGACCGACTCGTCGGGCAAGCAACAGACACGCGGGTCGGCCTTCGACCCACGCAGCTTCCACAGCTACACGCTCGACCCGGCGAGTGACCTCCCGAGCCTGCTGGGCACCTACGCCGGCCCGCAGGCCGACATCGGCCTCTGACCCCCTCCGGCCGTACGTCACGAGCCCGCGGCGCCACCCACCGGCACCGCGGGCTTCGGCGGCGACCCCATCGACTCGGTCAGCGGCGTGGCGGCGCCGGAGCAGTCACTGACGATGCCCTGCCGATCGCACTCGGAGCCGTCGCCGCACTCAGCGGAGCGGTTCCGGCGGCCTTCGCCTTCCTGGCCCGTCGGAAGACCCGCTCCTGACAACGCTGCGGCAGAGCCCTGTCGGCCACATGCCAAAGGGCCTGTTATTACGGCCGGTCAACCGTCACTTACTGCGAGACGCTCGACGGACGCTTCGGTGATACCGCGTACGCAGCAATGGGAGAGACCACGCGGCGTCAGCACCATGATCGGCACTCGGACGCCCCACGGCGACTCAGGCGGGGATGTGGCTGTGCACTTCGGTCAGCATGTTCAGCATGGCGGTGCGGAACAACTCGGCCTGGTGCTCCCCCAGGAAGGCGGTGTGTCCGAACGCCTCCAGGACGACGAGTCCGTGCATGTGGCCCCACGCGCTCAGCATGAGTGCGGCAGCCGGTGCCGGGAGGGCGTCGGAGCCGGCCGGTGGTTGTTGGCTCAGGCGTGCACGGAACTGCGGTGACAGCACGGGAGTGGCGATGGCGGAGAGCTGTGACGAGGTGTACCCGGCGAACAGCTCTCGCTCGAAGACGGCGCTCATCCGGCGCATCGCCCGGGTGGTGGACCCGTCCTCGGGGGCCGCGTAGCTCGGCAGCGGCGTTCCGTAGAGCAGCTGGAACCGTTGGGGATGGGTGATGGCCCAGCGACGGTAGCCCTCAGCCGCGTGGACCAGGCGCGGCAGCTGCGTGTCGTCCGCGGCGTTGTCGACGGCGGCTTGCACGCCGTCGGCCAGGTCGTCGTAGTTCTTGGCGATGAGCGCCGTCACCAGCTCGTCCCGGCTCGCGAAGTAGTGGTAGAGCGCCTGCACGGTCATTCCGAGGCTGCGGGCGACCGCACGCAGGGACAGGGCGAAGGGGCCGTGCTCGGTGATGTGGAGTTCGGCGGCGTCCACTATCTCGCGTACGGCGGCCGCACGGCGCCGCTCGCGCAGGGAGACCGGGGCCGAGCCGTGTCCGTCAGCAGACATGCCCGAACCATATGACCCAGCACCCGAACAGGCAACCAGCCATTTTCGTGTCGACAAGCCTTACTGACACCGTCAAGCTGGGTGCGGAGCCTCGGAGTTCGGGATGACGTACGAACAGGGAACGGTCACGCGTGGCGGATTCACGCCCTCGAACACAGCTCGAACGGGTCGCGCCACGGGCCCCGGTCACCGTTCTCGGGTGCTGCGGCGCCCAGTTCCCTCCGCTGCGCCGCGGAGCGCTTCGGGCAAGTGGCGGAGAGATCACGCCGGGGCGGGAAGTCCGCAGGTGGCGGCGGGTTCTCCCGTTGCCGCGAGGTCGTTTCGCGGATGTCTCCCGTTGGCCGGACCGACGGGCCATAGCCGCCCGAGCACTAGAATATTGGGCTGGTTCACGCCGGACCGGAACATCCCGGGCAAACCTGTGGGCCGCCGGGGCCCCGAGGGCCCGGGTTCCGAGGCATGAAGGGTCCGATGGCTGCCGTACACGAAAGCTCCGATCTCGAACTGTCCGACGGCGAGGGGACGAGCCCAGAGCCCGACGGCACGGCGCGCTTCTCCGCCGGTCCGGCGGCGTCACCCCGCACGCTGATCGACATATTCGAGGCGTCCGTACGTGCGTACCCCGACGAGCCCGCGCTGGACGACGGCAGTCGCCTGCTGACCTACCGCGCGCTGGCCGCCGAGGTGGACCGGCTGCGGCGGCGGCTCGCGGAGGCCGGGGTCGGGCTCGGTGACCGCGTGGGCATCCGGGTGCCGTCCGGGACCGACGACCTGTACGTGGCGATCCTCGCCACCCTGGCCGCCGGTGCCGCCTACGTTCCCGTCGACGCCGAGGACCCGGACGAGCGGGCCGAGCTGGTGTTCGGGGAGGCGGAGGTGCGCGCCGTCGTCGGGGCGGAGCACGAGATCACCGTCCCGGCCCCGGGCGAGCGCCCCGCCGGGCGGCCCGGCGTCGAGCACGACGCCTGGATCATCTTCACCTCCGGCTCCACCGGCCGCCCCAAGGGCGTGGCCGTCACCCACCGCAGCGCCGCCGCCTTCGTGGACGCCGAGGCCGCGCTGTTCCTCACCGAGGAGCCGATCGGGCCCGGTGACCGGGTCATGGCGGGCCTGTCGGTGGCGTTCGACGCGTCCTGCGAGGAGATGTGGCTGGCCTGGCGGTACGGCGCCTGTCTGGTGCCGGTACCGCGCTCCCAGGTCAGGAGCGGCGCGGACCTCGGGCCCTGGCTGGTCGAGCAGGAGATCACGGTCGTCTCGACGGTGCCGACGCTCGCGGCGCTGTGGGAGCCCGAGGCTCTCAACGACGTACGCCTGCTGATCTTCGGCGGCGAGGCATGCCCGCCCGAGCTGGCGCAGCGCCTGGTCACCGAGGGGCGCGAGGTGTGGAACACCTACGGGCCCACGGAGGCGACCGTGGTGGCCTGTGCCTCGCTGATGAGCGGCGCGGAGCCGATCCGGATCGGGCTGCCGCTGGACGGCTGGGAGCTGGCCGTCGTCGACGAGGCGGGCGATCCCGTACCCATGGGCGGCAGCGGCCAGCTGGTGATCGGCGGGGTCGGGCTCGCCCGGTACCTGGACGACGGGAAGGACGCGGAGAAGTACGCGCCGCTGAAGTCTCTGGGCTGGGAACGCGCGTACCGCAGCGGTGACCTGGTGCAGGCCGAGCCCGAGGGGCTGGTGTTCCTCGGCCGGGCGGACGAACAGATCAAGCTCGGCGGGCGGCGCATCGAACTGGGCGAGGTCGACACGGCCCTGCAGGCGCTGCCCGGGGTGGCGGGCGCCGCGGCGGCGGTGCGCACCGCCCGCGGCGGCAACCAGCTCCTCGTCGGTTACGTCGTCGTCCAGGACGGCTGGGACCACGCGAGCGCCGTCGGGACGCTGCGCGCCGGGCTGCCCGCCGCGCTGGTCCCGCTGCTCGCGCCGGTCGCCGGACTGCCGACCCGGACCAGCGGCAAGGTCGACCGCGACGCCCTGCCGTGGCCCCTGGAGGGCCTGGAGCCCACCGGTCCCGTAGAGCAGCTCTACGGCACCGAGGCCTGGCTCGCGGAGCAGTGGACCGAGGTGCTCGGCGTCCCCGTGTCCGGCGCGCGGGACGACTTCTTCGCGATCGGCGGCGGCAGTCTCGCCGCCGCCCAGCTCACCACACGGCTGCGCACCCGCTACCCGAACGCGGCCGTCCTCGACATCTACCAGCAGCCGGTCCTGCGGAAACTGGCCCGGCGGCTGGCGGAGTCGGCGCAGGACAGCGGCGGCCGACGGGTGATCGCCCCGGTGCCGGTGCGCGCCCAGGCCGTCCAGTTGCTCGCCCTGATCCCCCTGTTCACGCTGACCGGGCTGCGCTGGAGCGTGGTCCTCGCCGCCCTCGGGAACCTGCTCCCCGGCTTCTCCTGGCTGCCGACCGCGTCCTGGTGGCTCGTCGCGGCCGGCGCCGCACTGCTGTTCAGCCCGCCCGGGCGGCTGGCGATCGGCGCGGGCGGGGCGCGGCTGCTGCTGCGGGGCGTCCCGCCGGGCCGGTACGCGCGCGGAGGGAGCGTCCACCTGCGGCTGTGGGCCGCCGAGCGGCTGGCCGAGCGCAGTGGGGCGACCTCGCTGACCGGGGGGTGGCTGCTGCGGTACGCGCGGCTGCTGGGCGCCCGGATCGGCCCGGACGTGGACCTGCACTCGCTGCCGCCGGTCACCGGCATGCTCAGGCTGGGGCGCGGGGCCGCGGTGGAGTCCGAGGTGGACCTGTCCGGCTGGTGGCTGGACGGCGACCGGCTGGAGATCGGCCCGGTCAGGGTGGGCGCGCACGCCGTCGTCGGGACGCGCAGCATCCTCTTCCCGGGCGCCCGGGTGGGCAAGCGGGCCGAGGTCGCGCCCGGTTCGGCGGTGACCGGGCAGGTGCCGACCGGGCAGTTGTGGGCCGGCGCGCCCGCGGTCAAGCTCGGCAAGGCCAAGCGGAACTGGCCCAAGGAGCGTCCGGCGCGGGGCATGCTCTGGCAGGTGCTGTACGGCGTGACGGGCTTCGGGATCGGCGCGCTGCCGGTGCTCGCGGGCGTGGCCGCGCTCCTCGTCGGACACCCGTTCATCGCACCGGAGGTGACGTTCGCGGGCGTCGTGCTCGCCCTCGTCCCGGCGACCCTGGCCTTCGGGCTGGTGTACGCCCTGCTGATCCTGGCCGGCGTACGGCTGTTGAGCCTGGGGCTGCGGGAGGGCACGCACCCCACGCACGGCCGGATCGGCTGGCAGGCCTGGACCGTCACCCAGCTGATGGACCGCTCGCGGGAGACGCTGTTCCCGCTGTACGCCGGGCTTGCCACGCCGGTGTGGCTGCGGCTCCTCGGGATGCGGATCGGCAAGGGCGCCGAGGTCTCGACCGTCCTGGCGCTGCCCAGTCTGACGACGGTCGGCGAGGGCGCGTTCCTGGCCGACGACACGCTGACCGCGCCGTACGAGCTCGGGGGCGGCTGGCTGCGGATCGGGCGGGCGGAGATCGGGCGGCGGGCCTTCCTCGGCAACTCGGGGATGACCGGCCCCGGCCGGTCGGTGCCGGAGGGCGGGCTGGTCGGCGTGCTGTCGGCGACGCCGAAGAAGGCCAAGAAGGGCAGCTCCTACCTGGGGCTGCCGCCGGTCCGGCTGCCCCGGGCACAGGCCGTCGGCGACCAGAGCCGGACGTACCACCCGCCGGCCCGGCTGCTGTGGGCGCGCGCGCTGGTGGAGCTGTGCCGGATCGTGCCGGTGCTGTGCTCGGCGGTGCTCGCCCTGCTGACGGTGGCCGCGCTGTGCGTGCTGGGCGGCTGGGCGCCGCTGCTGTCCGGTCTCGTACTGCTGGCGGCGGGGCTGCTGGCGGGCCTCGTGTCCGTGGTGGCGAAGTGGGCGCTCGTGGGGCGCCACCGCAGTGCGGAGCACCCGCTGTGGAGCTCCTTCGTCTGGCGCAACGAGCTGGCGGACACCTTCGTCGAGGTCCTCGCGGTGCCGTGGCTGGCGGGCTCGGTGCCCGGTACACCGGTGCTCACCGCATGGCTGCGCGCGCTCGGGGCGCGGATCGGCCGGGGGGTGTGGCTGGAGAGCTACTGGCTGCCCGAGGCCGACCTGGTCACCCTCGGGGACGCGGCGACGGTGAACCGGGGCTGTGTGCTGCAGACGCACCTCTTCCATGACCGGATCTTGCGGACGGATACTGTGGTCCTCCGTGCGGGCGCGACGCTGGGTCCCGGCGGGATCGTCCTGCCCGGCAGCACGATCGGCGCTCGTACGACCCTGGGCCCCGCGTCGCTGGTGATGGCGGCGGAGTCCGTGCCCGAGGACTCCCGCTGGCTGGGCAACCCGATCGAGTCGTGGCGTTCCTGAGCGCGATGCGGCCGGTCCTGGCGGGCATGAGTACCGGCACGAGGTTCGAGCACAGCGCAAGGAGCAGGCACAGCAGTGACCGTTCAGCAGGCAGTGGGCCAGGATCCGTACTTCCCGGCCAACGGTGATCCCCGCTACCGGGTGCACCGGTACGAGTTGGCCCTGGACTACCGCCCTGGCCCCAACCGGCTGTCGGGAACGGCGCGGATCAACGCCATAGCGGGCCGGTCGGCGCTGACGGAGTTCCAGCTCAACCTGGCGAACTTCAAGATCGGCCGGGTGCGGGTGGACGGCCGGCAGCCGCACTACACGCACCGCGGCGGGAAGCTGTGGGTGCGCCCGGCCAAACCGTTGCGCTCGGGCGCCGCCTTCACCGTCGAGGTGCAGTGGTCGGGCAATCCGAAGCCGGTGCACAGTCCGTGGGGCGGCCTCGGCTGGGAGGAGCTGGAGGACGGGGCACTGGTGGCGAGCCAGCCGGTCGGTGCGCCGTCCTGGTACCCGTGCAACGACCGGCCCGCGGACAAGGCGTCGTACCAGATCTCGGTCACCGTCCCGTCCGCGTACGCGGTGGTGGCGGGCGGGCGGCTGCTCACGCGGACTCCGAAGGCGTCGACGACGACCTGGGTGTACGAGCAGGCGGCGCCGACCTCCAGCTACCTGGTGGGCCTGTCGATCGGCAAGTACCAGACGGTGCTGCTCGGCGATCCGGGCCCGGGCGGTGTACCGCAGCACGGACACATCCCGGCGCACCTGCTTCCCGAGTTCTCACGGGACTTCGCGCGCCAGCCGCGGATGATGGAGCTGTTCCAGGAGCTGTTCGGGCCGTACCCGTTCGAGGAGTACGCGGTGCTGGTGACCGAGGAGGAGCTCGACGTCCCGGTCGAGGCGCAGGGGCTGTCGCTGTTCGGCGCCAACCACGTGGACGGGACGCGGGGTTCGGAGCGGCTGGTGGCGCACGAGCTGGCGCACCAGTGGTTCGGCAACAGCGTGTCCATCGCCGACTGGCGGCACATCTGGCTGAACGAGGGGTTCGCGAAGTACGCGGAGTGGCTGTGGTCGGAGCGGTCGGGCGGGCGCAGCGCCCACCAGCTCGCCGCGACGGCCCACCACATGCTCTCCGGCCTCCCCGAGGACCTCCGGCTGGCCGATCCCGGGCGCAAGTCGATGTTCGACGACCGCCTCTACGAACGCGGCGGACTGACCGTGCACGCGGTGCGGTGCGCGCTGGGCGACGAGCCGTTCTTCCGGATGCTGCGCGACTGGACCACGCAGCACCGGGGCGGCGCGGTGAGCACCGCGATGTTCATCGAGCACGCCTCCCGGCTCGCCGCCGAGCCGCTGGACGGCCTGCTCGGGGCCTGGGTGTACGGAACGCGACTGCCGCCGCTGCCCACTCCCCCTCCGGTGCCGGGTACGGCCGGTGCGACGCCTGTGACAGAGTCTCCGTACGGTGTGGAACGGTGAGGACCACCAGGCCCGGTTCGACCGCATGGCCGCCGAGGGCGGGGACGTGCACGGTGAGGCCGCGCTGGTGCGTTCCTTCCGGCCCGCCACCGTCCTCGACGCGGGGTGCGGGACGGGCAGGGTCGCGATCGAGCCGGCCCGGCACGGGATCGCCGTGGTGGGGGTGGACGTCGACGGGTCGATGCTCGACACCGCCCGGCGCCTGGCGCCCGGCATCCCCTGGCACCGTCGAGACCTGGTCGGCCTCGACCTGGGGACGACGTTCGACGTCGTGGTGATGGCGGGCAACGTCCCCCTGTTCACGCCGCCGGGCATGGAACCGGCACTGGTGGCGGGGGTGGCGAAGCACGTCCGTCCGGGAGGCCTTCTCGTGGCGGGGTTCTCCCTGGACCGTGGCTATGCGCCGGCCGACTACGACGCACAGTGCGACGCGGCGGGGCTCGTCCTCGACGCCAGGTTCGCTACGTGGTCCGGGGAACCCTTCGCTGACGGGGAGTACGCCGTGTCCGTGCACCGCAAGCCCTGACCGCCCGCCGCGCCCTCCGTGACCGGGATCAGGTACGTACGGGACACGCGGACGAGGGCCCCGACCGTCAGGCCGGGGCCCTCGTCCGCGTACCGCTCCGACGGTACGGGAGGTGGTGTCGCCCGTCTCGCCGACGCGGGACTCAGCCCGGGACGGTGATGCCGGCCGGCCGGGCGACGGGGAGTTCCCGTGCCGGGTTGCCCGCCCAACGGGTGCCGGGCGCCACCTGCTCGCCCTTCATCAGGAAGGAGTCGGCGGCCACCACGGCGCCGTCGCCCACACTGGAGCCGTAGTGCACCAGGGCCCCGACGCCGATCGTGCAGCCGTCGCCGACGGTGATCCGGTCGGACTTGAAGGTGCCGTCCTCCTGGGAATGGCACTGGAGCGCGGAGCCGAGGTTGAGGGTGCAGTCGTCCCCGACGGTGACGAGGGTGCGCTCGGTCATCCGGCAGCCGTCGTCGAAGAGCCGCCGCCCGACCCGCACGCCCAGCGCACGCCACCACAGGCCCTTGAACGGGGTGCCGTTTAGCAGGCGCAGCTCCGTCACCGCGTGCTTCCAGAAGCGTTCGTGCCGCCAGAACCGCGGGTGGTAGATCGAGCAGTTGAGCGGGCGCTGCCGGCGGAACCCGGTGGCGGCCCGCTCGCACACGACGGTGAAGACGATGGTGAACAGCAGCGACAGGGCGGTGGCCGCGGCGATCGCGACCGCGCCCAGCACGTCGTACAGGCCGGCCGCGGCCCGGAGGAGGACCAGCACGACGAAGGCGTGCATCCAGCGGGCGAACAGGAACGAGATCAGGGTGACCGCGTTGTGCCGGTTCTTGGCCGCGAGGCGGCGGCGCAGCTCCTCCCCGCTGCGGAGGTGGTCGAAGGCGGTGTCGCGCTCGACCGTCCGGGGAATCTCGAAGGGCGGCGAGCCGAGCAGCCCGGTGTCGTGCCGGACGGGGCCGTCGACGGGCACCATGGCCTTCGTCGCCAGCAGGACGTTGTCACCGGTCCGGCTGCGGGCGGGGAAGACGATGCCGTTGCCGACGAAGTTGTTCCTCCCGATCTCGACCCGCGACAGACGGAACGAGCTGCTGGAGTAGTCGGCGTTCAGCATCGACAGCCCGTCGGCGACCGTCGTGCCGGTGCCGACACGGCTCAGGTACGGGTCGTCCTGCTTGACCTCGCTGCCGAAGTTCGATCCGGTCTGTTCCACCCTGGAGAGGTTCCAGCCCAGGACGCGCAGGTAGGGCACGATCGCTGAGCTGTCACCGAACAGCCGGACGAGCTTCTTGGCGTTGGTCAGGCGCGTGATCGCCTGGTACAGCGAGTGGTGGAACCCGTAGAGCGGGTAGGTCCGGTCCACCCGCAGGGGAAGGTGCAGCAGCCGGGGCAGCGTGGACACCAGGAGCAGACCGCCGAGCAGCGAGCCGAAGTACATCGCGAACGACACGAGCAGGGCGGCCACGAGGGACGTCCAGCTGAGCACGGGCAGTGCGCCCGTGTACGTGAACGCGTCCAGCTGCGGGATCCCGGCGGTCAGCAGGCCGACGCCGCCGGCGGTGAGCGGTGCGTACAGCAGCAGCGTGGTCAGGAGCTGACCGGCGCCGAAGGAGAAACGGTCCCTGGCCGTGCGGCGGACCGGTTCGACCGTCCGGTACTCGGTCGTGCAGCGCTGCGCCGGGGAGCCGTGCCAGGACTGTCCCGCGGGAACCGACTGTCCGGGGTGCAGGGAGGAGGCGTGGCCGAGCTCGGCGCCGTCGCCCATCGAGGTGCGGATGTCCAGCACCGTCGCCTCACCGACGTATACCTCCCTGCCCAGGGTGACCGGGCCGGTCTGGACCCATCCGGCGTGCGCCCGGTAGCCGGAGAGGACGACGTTCTTGCTGATGACCGTACCGTCCCCGACGGTGAGCAGGTCGGTGCAGACCGGGACGTGGGTGGACAGGACCAGGGTGCCGCGTCCGATCCGCGCGCCCAGCGCCCTCAGGTAGAGGGTGTACAGGGGCGATCCGACGAACATCACCAGCGGGTTCAGCTGTACGAGCGTCTTCACGAGCCAGAAGCGCAGGTAGCCCGGACTCCAGATACGGATCCGGCGGGGCGTCCAGCGGCCGATCAGGATCCACTTGGCGGCGACCGGCAGGGCGCACACCCCGAGGAAGGCGCCACCGCCGAACAGCACCGCCCGCAGGTAGGTCGCCACGAGGCCCGACCCGGCGGCGACCCAGTCGTATCCGAGACCGAGGACCAGCGCCCCGGCGTACAGGTAGGCGAGGAAGGCCAGGAGCTGCGCCGCCCCGGTGAAGAGGTAGCCGGCCGTACTCGTCCTGGCCGGCGGCACGAGGTCGACCGGCGCCGCGGACGGTGGCGTGACGGAGGCGGGCGCGGGGGCCGTGAGCGCCCGGGCCAGACTCCGTACCGTCCGGTGCCGGTAGATGTCCTTCATCGACACCGACGGCAGGCCGTCGCGCTTTCTGGCCCGGGCGCAGAAGCGCGCCATGACCAGGGAGTCGGCCCCCAGGTCGTCGAAGAAGTCGCTGTCGGCCGACACCCGGTCGGCGCCCACCGCCTCGGCCAGCACCTCGGCGAGGAGGCGCTCGAGGCCGGCTTCGGGCTCGGCGGACGCGCCCGGAGCGGGCACGGTCCCGGCCGCGTCGGCCGTCGGGGCATGGTCAGTACGGTCCACGGCTGAACTCCTTGTATGTCGTCGCGATCAGTCGTCGCGATCAGTCGTCACGATCAGTCGTCGCGATCATGAGCGTGCGGGCGTACCGGGCCGGTCGACGGGCGGAGCCGGACGCCGGTGGGTCGCCGCATGGTTGTCACGGCACGTCAGCACCGGCCCGACGGTGCCGGAGGGCACCGGGCGGGGCCTCGGCCGGTGGACGGGTACGACGGGTACGACGGGTGCACATTCCGTGCCTGCCTCGGTCAGGAGACGGGTACGAAAGGCGGACGGCGGACCGGCCGGCGCCCCCGTCGGTGCCGCGACCGCCTTCGCCTTCGGTGAGGAGCACCGGTCCCACCGTGCGGGACGGGGCTGCACCACTGGTTGCAGCACCCCCTGCAGCGGGTGCGGGACAGTGCCTCACGCTGGTGAGTTCCTGCGGGGATAGCGGGACGGGCGGTGAACCTGCTGCAGCGGCATGCCGCCGGGCTGCGCCGGGTGCTCGGACAACCATTCGACGGCATCACGGGTCTTGCCACTGATCATGTTCGTGATCGCACTGTTGAGGAGATCATCATCATCGCCCTACGCAAGACCCTGACCGCCACCGCAGTCGTCGGCGCCGTCCTGGCGGGCTCGGCCGCCTGCGGCACGGTGCAGCAGCTCTCCGCCGGGAAGAGACTCGAGCAGGCCTTCGACAAGCTCGGTCAGGAGAAGACGCTCTCCTTCGAACTGAGCCTCGCCACCGATGAACAGAGCCTGCTGGCGCTGGACGCCTCGACGGACCCGGAGCCCGGCGAGGATGCCCGACGAGTTCGCCGACCTGCTCAGTGGCGCGAGGATGAGTTTCACCGTGCAGTCGAAGAAGCCGATCAACGAGTCCGGCGAGAAGGACTATGTCGGCATGACCATGAAGGTCAGCACCGAGGACAGCGATCTCGTCGAGTACCGGCTCATCGACGACTACGTCTACATCCGGTCCGACGCCGCCGCGCTCGGCGAGGCGCTGGGCGCCCCGGTGCCGTCGGCGAGGGACCTTCCCCCGGAGGCGGGCGCCTTCAAGAAGGCACTCGAGGGCGAGTGGGTGAAGATCGACGCCAAGAAGATGGAGGAGACCACCGCCGAGCTGGAGGCGGAGTCCGGCTTCGAGCCCTCTCCGGAACCCACCCTCGACGCCAGGACCCAGAAGGAACTGTTGGAGGCGGTCCGCTCGACCCTCGCCCGCGAGGTCGACTTCAAGACGTCCGACACCGAGGACGACTCCGAGCACATCATCGCCACCGCTCCGTTCCGTACGCTGATCACGGAACTCCTCGGCGAGATCCGCCCGCTCGCGGAGAAGCTGCCGCCGGGCGCGGAACTGCCCACGGACAAGGACCTCAAGGAGGCCCCGAACGCCGAGGTCACGGCCGACTTCACGCTCAAGAACGGCGAGCTGACCGAGGTCTACGTCGACCTGGCCGAGCTGGCCGAGAACGCGAAGGTGAAGGAGCTGGGTCTCCAGGTGCGGTTGAGCGAGGGCCGGACACCGACGGCCCCGGCCGACGCCACCGAGTTGGACATCGAGGACATGCTGGGCGGGTTCGGCTCCGCGATGATGAGCGAGGAGGATTTCGGCGAGGAGGACTTCTGACCGGGCGTTTCGTCCTGAGACTGGTGTCTGCTTCCGTCGGGTCAGATGTCACGCCCGCGCGACGGGTGTCCCAGCGACCTGTCCGACGACCGCTGGGCGTCGATCGAACCCGTGCTTACCGCCCGGTGGTCGATGCCGTCATGAGGCCGGGCGGCCGGAAGTCACCCGAGGCCGCCCCCGTCCCGTTGATGGAGCGGCGCAACACCGCTTCGATGGCCTCCTGCCGGGTGGCGCTCGGTCGCTCGGCAGCACTGACGAGGGGGACGGGGACCGTGAGACTGCGCGGAAGAGATCGCGGCCGTGGCCGCAAGGGCGGCCGCAGAGCGCGGCTGAGTGGAATATCGGGTGCGGTGGCGCTGGTCGGCGCTACCGCACTTGCCGTCTCGGCCGCTCCGGCCGAGGCCGTGCCGGCAGCGGCGGCACCGGCGCCGAGCCCCGGGGAGGTGTTACCGGGACAGGAGACGGCAACACCATCGCTGGTGCGGGGCATCCGTGAGCAGGCCCCAGCCACGGGCAGCGCGGCGGGTGCGGCCCGGAGCTACCTGGACGGCAGGCAGGAGCGGTACCGGATCGCGGACGCGGAGCGCGATCTGGTGCCCGCAGGCACCACCGCCCAGCACGGCCGGGAGACCGTACGGCTCCAGCAGCGGCACCGGGGCGTGCCCGTCCTCGGCGGCCAGTACGTCGTCCGCATGGAGAAGAAGGACGGCCGGCGGGTGGTCACCGGCACCTCCGGCAAGTACTTCACCGAGCTGCGCACCGGCACGACGGCCGAGGTCGGCGAGGCGCTCGCCGTCGAGCGTGCCGTCGACGCCGTCCTCACCGAGCTCGGCGACAGGCACTTCACCTCGAGGCCGCGCGCGGGTGACGAGACGGAGTCCCCGCTGGAGGGCACCTCCCGCGGGCTCGTCGTCCTGCCCACCGGAGCGGGCGTACTCACCCGGCACGTCACCGTGCGCGGCACCGACCCGGCGAGCGGCGGACCCGTGGTGCGTGAGGTCTACATCGACGCTCGTGCCGGATATCCGGTCCTCCAGTACAGCGGTATCAAGACGTTCGGCGCTCCCCTTCCGGCAGCCGGAAGGGCCGTGGCAGCCGGAAGACCCCCGGCAGCCAACTCGTCCGAGGCGGGCACCACCCGGGCTCAGACCGCCGAGGGGAGTACCGGCGTCCGACTCGACGGCACGACCGTCGCCCTCGGCGTGGACCGCGACGAGAACCGTGGCCTGTACGTGCTGCGTGACCGCTCCCGCGCCGCGGACGACGACCTCACCGGCAGACACGTCCTGTCCACCTGGGACGCGCGCGGCACGTGGGCCGGGGACGTGTCCGGACAGTGGCCCGCGGACATCCAGGAGTTCGGCTCGCCCACCCCCGCGTTCGGCGCCGAGGCCACCGACTCGGGCGCCGTGGACGCGCACTGGGCCGCCGGGCAGGTGTACGACTACTTCGCCCACGAGCACGGCCGGGACAGTCTCGACGACCACGGCATGGCCATCGACTCCCTGGTGGGCGTCACCGACTACGGGCAGCCGTGGGTCAACGCCTTCTGGGACGGTCGGAAGATGGTGTACGGCAGCGGAGACGCCGAGTACCTGCCGCTCTCCGCGGGCCTGGACGTCGTCGGCCACGAGATGACGCACGGCGTGATCGAACACTCCGCGAACCTGGTCTACGCGGGCCAGTCCGGCGCCCTCAACGAAGCCATCGCCGACTACTTCGGCAACGCCGTCGAGGCGCGGGTGTACGGCATCCCGGCGACGGACCCGGACTCGGGCCTGCTCGGTGAGCGGCTGTGCCGGACGAAGAGCCCCCGCGCGTGCGCGCTGCGCGACCTCGACGACGGGCGCACCACGGCCAGGTCGTTCCTCGGCGTCGGCTTCGGCACCGACAACGGCGGCGTGCACCTCAACTCGACCATCTTCGGCGGCGCCCTGTGGGACGTCCGCGAGGACCTCGGCGCCGACCTCACCGACCGGATCGTCTACAGGGCGCTGACCGAGTACCTCACGCCGCTCGACGGCTTCACCGAAGGGCGGGCCGCCGTCCTCGCGGCCGCCGCGGACCTGGGAGTCACGGGAGCCGAGGAACGGGCACTGCAGCGCGCCTTCACCGCCCACGGCATCGTGCCCGGTTGGGAGCTGGCCCTCGGGGTGGACTCCGACCCCCTCCTGGACCGGGTCAACACCACCGACACGAACCTGGGCGCGGGCGGCGGCTGGTGGGCGGCGTCCACGTCGAACGAGGACGGCTCGGAGCCGTACTCGGTGTGGGCCGGACGCGCCGACGGCACCGGACAACTGAAGCTGATGAGCCCCAACGACGGCCGCTACCACGTCAATCCGGCCACCGACGGCAGGACGGTGGTGTGGCAGGCGTACGGCACCGGCGGCGTCGACGTACTGGCCAGGCCGCTCGCGGGCGGACCGGTGAGGACGCTGTGGAGCGGCCGGAGCGGAGGCAGTTCCGTGGACGTCGACGGTGACGTCGTGACCTTCTCCTACGCCAACCACGGCGGGCGCCAGGGGGTGGCCTACCTGAGCCTGAAGGACCCGACGGACAAGGTGACGATCGGCGGGGGCACCTACCACCGGGCGTACTCCCCGTCGGTGAGCGACGGCAAGGTCGCCTACCAGGAGAGGCGGCGGGTGCGTGCCGCCGAGTACGCGCTGACCACCCGGGTCGTCGACGTGGCGACCGGCGAGAACACGGAGATCCAGTCGGCTCCGGATGCCACGGGTCTCGGCCCGACGGCCGTCAACGGCACGTACGTCTTCTGGCTCGTCGACGAGGACGACGGAGCGGGCACGACGGCCCTGCGCCGCGCCGCGCTCGACGGTTCCGAAGTGGTGGACCTCAGCCCGGAGGCAGGACCGGACGGACTGAACGCCCGCGACGTCACGGTCTCCGAGGACACGGTGACGGTCGTCGCCCACCTCCCCGGTACCGGTACCGGTACCGACCTGACCAACGAGGCGACCACCAAGCTCCACCAGTTCGCCGCGGGCGGGTCGCCCGAGGACCCGGCCACCCGTAAGGGCCGCGTCTCCTGCAACCGCGGTGAGCAGGCATCGGCCGCGGCGGTGGCCGGCAGCCAGGTGGTGTGGCTGGACTCGACCACCGGCACCACCGACCTGGTGACCCGTACCCGGCCGACGGGCCGGTGCGACTGATCCACGGAGCAACGCTCCGCCGGCTCACACGCCGATCGAAACGGCCACTGTGACGTCGGGCGAGGAGCACCGGCGCCCACCGCACGGGGTGGGCGCCGGAACCCGCCGCGTCCTTCCAGCACTTGTCGAGTCGGGCGGACGGGACACCGTAGCCGCCCCTACGAATCAGCACCGGGGCCACCACCGGGACGGCCGCGCTCACGACGCTGCCCGCCGGGGCGGAGGTCCCGGTGAAGTGCCCGAAGCGCGGTGAGCAGGTCAGCGTGCCGCCCTACGTCAACGACTGGAGGTCCTACCCGCCCCCCGGTACGGCGGCTGCATGAGCACCATCGACCTCAGCTCACCGGAGAACCAGGTATCCGGCGTGCCGGTGTGCTGACGGCACAGCAGCCGTCGTCGGCCCCGGCCGAGCCGCAGCTCGGCCATGACCCAAGCGCCGCGGCGGCGGCGGTCATCGTGTGCGGGGGCGGGACCGGAAGGGACACCGATGGGAGGCCGTCACAGACCCGCGTGATCCAGCAGGAGACCGCCGCCCGGGGCGGTGCCCGCGGGTTTCACGATGAACAGCCAGTCCACAGATGCTCCTCCACTCCTGCATGCCCTGGCCCGTACCACGTACAGCCCGGATCTCACCCGTGCTGCCCGGTACGAGGAGCCTCCACGGGGTGCGCGGCGGCGATGATGCCGGTGCGGTCCCCGTGAAGGTTCGCGTTCACGAGGTGCCGCAGGCCCTGCGCGGGCGGGCGGCCGACGTCCGGAACGTCATGGCGGCGCCGGGTGCGTCAGGCGGTGGGCACGAGTCCGACCAGCGTCCGGGAGCGCAGGAAGCCCCGTCGCGGCAGGGTGACCAGATGGGTCCCCTGCCACGACGGAGCTCGGCCGGCCGGGCGGCGTATCACCGGCGTCCGGCAGAGGCCGGTGCCGTGTGCGGCGCTCCCCGGCTCAGCCGAAGTTCACGTCGCTGCACCACATGTAGGCCTGGTCGAGGTGCGAGGCCTGCCAGATGACGAACAGGACGTGGTGTCCGGTGTAGCCGGAGGTCTGGACGGGGAACGTGATGTTCTGCGCCGGGGCGTAGCGGCCGGTCTGCGTGATGAAGTCGAGGTTGCCCCAGCCCAGGGTCTGGGTCTTGGGGTTGAAGCCCTGCTTGCTCACGTAGACCTTGAAGTAGTCGGCACCGTGGGACGCCTGGTCGTGCAGCTGGACCGTGAAGTTGTTGCTGATGTTGGTCGTCTTCCACTGTCCGGGCTTGTCCAGGCTGGCGTTCCTGGACAGGTTGTTGCTGCAGAGCGTCCCGTCGGGGGTCCGCGCCTGGAACTGGCCACCGAGGCCGTCGCGGAGCGCGCTCATCCAGTTCCACATGGTGTCGGAGTTGGCCTGGAAGGCCTGCCAACACATGGGGTCTTCCGTCTGCATGGCCGGGCTCATGTGGTTGCTGCCCCACGTCTTCCAGCACTGGTACGCGCGGGAGGCGGGATTGACGATGGTGCCGTGCGCCTGGGCGGGGGCCGACCAGGTCAGTGCGCCGACAACCACGGCGAACAGCATGACGAGCGCCTGGAGAGGCCGGCGGAGGGACGACCGCGAACGCCCGGTCAACGAACTCTGTGTGCGCATGTGGGGGGAGCTCCTTCCAGTGACAAGGCTGTTGTGGGAGCGCTCCCAACGGTAGGACCTCTGAGTGCGATGTCAATAAAGAAAACAGAGTTGATTTCAGGGATGGGCAGCGAGCAGGGAACCTGCCGTGAACCGGGAGTCAGAACCGTTGTTGCGGACAGGGCTGCCCCTCGATGAACCGGCGGCACGCTACCGGGAACATGCCTGACCGAGGAGCCCGACCATTACATCCGGAGGGACATCGGCTTACCATGACGCCGCGTCAGTTCACGGTCTCGCAGTTCCGGATCAGCAAGGAAGACTGCCTTCACGACCGGTTCCGCCCGGTCACCGGCAGCACCTCGCCACGCAGGTCGGTCCACCGTCACTCCACCGAGATGAGGTCTCGTGAACCGAAACCGAGCCGCCGTCAGCGCGGTCGCCGTGACCCTGTTCACCACCGGCATCGCCGGCATCGCCGTCGACCCGGCAGCCGCCACCACGACAACCACCACCACCGCCACCGCCACCGAGGCGAAGGCCCGCGTCGGGGCCGACTGGGCATCTCAGTCGATCGTCTTCACCGCTGCCGCAGGGCAGGCCAACAACCTCAACATATTCTCCATGTACACCAGCGACGGGATCCGGCGGATCGGCTTCAGCGACGTGGTCCCGCTCGAACCGGGCGACCACTGTGCGTACTCGAGAGCCGAGGACACCACCTCCGTCGTCTGCGAACTGCCCGCCGACAGCCCCCGGCCCGACAGGATCGACGCCTTCCTCGGCGACGGCAACGACACGATCGCCGCCTTCACCCCCGGGATCGGCACCGTCAGCGGCGGCCCCGGCGACGACGAACTGCACGCCCACACCGCGCGCACGGTGCTGGGCGGCGCGGGGAACGACATGGTCATGGGACCCGCCGCCCTGCACGGCGGCGACGGCATGGACCACCTGATGGGTGACAGCGGCAACCAGCAGATGTGGGGCGGCCGTGGCGACGACATGATCGAGGGCTACGACGGTGACGACACCGTGCACGCCGGCCCCGGCGACGACCGGGTCATGGGCGGGGACGGCCGCGACATCATCCTCGGTGGCCCCGGCAACGACACACTGGACGGCGAAGGCGGCGACGATCTCGTCTGCGGTGGCACCGGAAAGGACACCCTCGAAGGCGGACCCGGCCGCGACATCGTCCTCCCGTGAGTGCGCCTCCATGCCGGAGTTCCTGGCCCGCGGCGCGAACAGCGTCGCGGGTCGCCGGGCCACCGCCGGCGGCGACCCGCCCCCCTAGGGCCTGTTGCGAAAGTCCCGCCTGCCGGGCGACGCCATGCACGCACTCTCGCCGCACCGGGCCCAGACCCGTGTACATCCAGTACGAGGGTCTGGGCCCGGCACGGCGAGAGCACGCACCTGACGCCGCCCGGCCCGCCCTTCGGGCGGACGACGCGACTTTCGCAACAGGCCCTAGCCGCGTCAACCGCGAACGCCGCAGACGGCGGGCGACTGCACGACACGAAGTGACCCGGCGGAACCGGACCGTCGAACCCGTCGGTCGGCGCGGGCGCGAGTCTCCACGTTGCTCGGCCTACCCGCCCCGTGGAGACCGGTCGAGGTCGCTCTTCCACTGGATGACCCGCAGTCGCGGCGAGCGGTTCAGCACCCTCCGCACGCCGACCCGGGAAGGTGCGCCCTCGAAGCCAGGGCCGTGCCGGATCCGGCCCGGCGCCGCCGAGGACGTCGAAACCGTGGACCCGTTCCGCGTCCACCGGCCCCGGGCGCCCGCACTGCCGTCACGATCACGCACGGCTCCTCCTTCTCCACTCATCGCCGCGGGAGCAAAGGCACCAGCCGCCCCTGGTGGATGAGTGACGCGGCCTGTTTGAGGGTACGCAGCCGGACGCTCACCGTGTAGCCGGTGATGCCGGGGACCGTGGCGAGATCGCGGCTGAGGAAACCGTAGAAGTCGGCGACATCCGTGCACATGACGATCGCCATGAGGTTCTGGTCGCCGCTGGTGGCCGCTGCGAAGACGACACGGGGAAGAGCGGCGACAGCCGTACCCGTCTCGTCCAGCCGCTCCGGCGAGGTACGCATCCACAGCGCCGCGCCGAAGGGGTAACCCAGCCGCTCCAACACCAGATCCACGTCGTAGAGGAGGGTGCCCGAGCCCTCCAGGGCCTCCATGCGTCGCGCGATCCGGCCGGTGGTCCAGCCGGTGCCCTCCGCCAGCGTGGCCTGGCTCGCTCGGCCGTCCTCGGCGAGGACGGCGAGCAGCGCGCCGTCCTCCTGTCGCAGTTCGGCCGGCGGGCCCTTCGGTTCCTGACGCGGGTGACGCTCGAGGAGCAGCGCCACCGCCTCCTCCGGAAGGGAGGGGCCGAGCCGTGCCCAGTCGGCGCCGGGCGGGGAGTAGGCATGCAGCACCATGCGCGTGGTGACGTCCAACACGCCTGGCGAGCGCCCCAGTTGACGCAGCACATCCGGTACCCGGCCGTCGTGGGGCGCCTCCATCGCACAGACGATCTCCGAGCCGCCGAAGGAGATGTTCGCGAAGGAGATCTCGGGCAATCGGGTCACTGCCTCGGCCAGTGCATCGATCCTGTCCGGTCGCAGAGTGATCCGCACGATACTCGCCGTGAGCCCGTGCACCGCCGGGTTGACGAGCCCCACGACCCGCATGGTGCCCGCACGCCGCATGGCCCGGTACCGTCGCGCGACGGTCTGTTCCGACACCCCCACCGCCTCTCCGATCACGCGGAACGGCGCACGCGGCACCACGTGCAGCGCATGGAGGATCTGACTGTCGAGGGCGTCGAGCATGGCGGAAGCATTGCACGAGACTCCCGGCGGCAGCAGTTTCCCTCGAATGCGTGGCAGAGGTTTGGCGGAATCACCGAGTGTGACGGAGACTCCTGAAGGATGTATGAGCGGACTCACGGTGCGTCCCTTCATGCTCGCGGCGGGGCGCCGTCCGGTGTACACGCCGCGAGCGACGTTCCGTGCGCGGGCGGGGCCGGCGCCACGTCGACGCGGTCCGGCAGCGTCGCCGCCCGTCTCGTCCGGCCCTGGTGAGCGCGGCCCCTCGACCGCCCCGTTCCGCTACGGCCGGACCCGCCGTACCGCTCGTGTGTCCTCACTCGTCCCTCGCGCCGGACCTCCGGTGCTCCGAAGGAGTCTCCTCTTGTCCCAGTCACCGCCCGCCGCCGAACCCCGTCGCGGAGTGACGCTCCTCCTGGCCTGCCTCGGGGTCTTCGTCGCCTACCTGCCGGTGACGAGCGTCTCGGTGAGCCTCACCGCCATCCAGGCGGCCCTCTCCACGACCACCTCACAGCTGTCCTGGGTCTCCTCCGCCTTCGTCCTGCCGATGGCCGCCTTCATCCTCACCGCCGGGGTCTTCGGTGACGTCCACGGCCGCAAGAAGGTCTATCTCGCCGGGCTGCTGCTCTCCGCCGCCGGCGCCGCGACCTCGCTCACCGCACACTCGATCGGCCAGCTGTGGGCGGGGCAGGCGCTCTCCGGGATCGGTGCCGCCGCGCTGCTGCCGACGACGCTCGCGCTCATCAGCCACGCCGTGCCCGACCACCGCGAGCGCGGGAAGTTCATCGGCTTCTGGGCGATGTGCCTGCTCGGCGCGCTCGCCGTCGGTGGCGTGGTCGCCGGGGTGATCCTGGGCCAGGCGGGCTGGCGGTGGATCTTCCTCGTGCCGATACCCGTCGCGCTGTCCGCCTTCGGCGTCTCCCTGCGGCTGCTTCCCGAAAGCCGCGCTCCGCGCTCCGGACGGCTGGACTGGCCCGGACAGATCACCGCCGCGCTCGCCATCACCGCGCTCGTCTACGGAGTCATCCAGGGCGGCGCGGGTTCCTTCGGCGACCCACTGGTCGTCGTCGCGCTCGCCGTCGCGGTCATCAGCGGGACCGCCTTCGTCGTGGCCGAGCGGCGCTCCGCGCATCCCATGCTCGACCTCGCACTCTTCCGCAGCCCCGGCTTCACCGCCACCACCCTCGTCGCCATGGTCATGTTCCTCGGCATGATCGGCTTCTTCTTCGTGCTGAGCCTCTACTTCGGCATGGTCCAGCACCTCGACACACTCGGTGCCGCCTGGCGGATGCTCCTGATCACCGGGGCCGCCCTGCTCGTCAGCGGGGTCGCGGGGCGCGTCATGCACAAGGTCTCACCGCGCCTCATGATCACCACTGGACTGCTCATGGTGACCGTCGCGCTGCTCACACTGCTCGGAGCCGATGCGGGTACGTCCCTCGCCTCGCTCTCCTGGCGGCTGGTCCTGCTCGGCCTCGGTATGGGATTCGTGACGACGCCGATGACGGCCGTCGCCGTCGCCTCCGTGCCGCACCCGCTCGCCGGGATGGCCGCCGCGGGGAACAACGCCTTCCGGCAGGTCGGCGGCGCGCTCGGCCCCGCCGTGCTCGGCGCCCTCCTCACCAGTCGCGCCGTCTCCGCACTGCCCGGCCACCTCTCCGACGCCGGCGTCGACGGCCCGCTGGCCGACCGGGTCACCCAGGCGGTCCGCGACGACGGTCTCGGCGCGGTCGGCTCGGTACCGCTCGGCGAGCGGACCGGCCAGGTCTGGGGCGCGGTCGGCGACGCCTTCCTCGACGGCATGCGCCTGTGCCTGACCGTCTCGGCCGCGCTGACGTTCCTGGCGGCCGTCCTCGCCTTCGTCCTGCTGCGCCCCGGCGCGAGCCGTACGGGAACGGCGAAGGTGGTACGCGAGTCGGTCGCCCAGACGCCGAGCACGCCTGAGCGGTCCGGGGCCGTCGTGGGCGAAGGCTTCTGACGGGCCCCGCACCCTGCGCGGACAAGGACCGCCCCACGGTCGCCGCCGATCGCCACCCGGTCGGCGAGGATCGTCGAGGACACGAGGGAAGCGCCTCTTCGTGCACGTACGGGCCCGGATCACTCTCCGCCGCCCGGGAAGCGAACGCCCCGACGGCCCGGTGTCCCCCGGGCGGCGGACCAGGTCCACGCCTCGGTGCGGGGCGCTCAAGGGCGGCGCGATCGTGTGGAGCGATGTTCCCGGACACTTCCGCCGACGCGGCGCGGGGGTGTCCGGGTCCGCTCTTACGAAGCACTGTCGAGACTACGTACGAACATGCAGGTAGAGCCCCAGCCGTCAGGTCGAGGCCGTCATCCGCGTATCGCTACAGCGAGTGCGAGTGTCCGAGGCCGGAGTCGGCCACTGACGACACGAGGGTGGTCGCGCGGGGGCGACCCGGGCTGCGCGGTGCTTCAGGTGCCTGAGCCTCGCGTCATGCGAAGTGAACTTCACGAGCGTCCGTCCCGGAGCGATGGCCACTGACTCAACCATGCGGGTGCGCACCAAGGTGATGGTGTGCAGCACGGAGGCGTTGCCCCGCGGCCAGTACGCACACGTCTCGAGCCCGCTTCGAAACATTCGATATCGCGAGTCGGAGCATCCACCCTGAGGCCCGTAGTCCACTGCGGGGCGCGACTCTAGTTGACACGAAAGAGCGATTGACCTGCTCCGTAGTCCTGGCGGAGGGGGCGCTCGATAGCCGCAAGTTTCGAGTCGGATACCGAAACCATTGACACTTGACGGGACCACGCCAACACTGTTCGCCATTCGCGTCCCGCACCTACCCGCTCCCCTCTTCCCTCAGGAGGACGCACGGAGATGAACGCGTTGATTGACAGGAGTCTCAGGCGTGGCTGGGCCCTCGTGCTCGCCGCCGTGATCACACTGCTGCTCCCGTCGGCCGCCCACGCCGACACGGTCGTCACCACGAACCAGACCGGCACGCACGAGGGTTACTACTACTCGTTCTGGACCGACGCGCCCAACACGGTGTCCATGAACATGAGTTCCGGCGGCAACTACAGCACGTCCTGGCGCAATACCGGCAACTTCGTCGCCGGCAAGGGATGGAGCAACGGCAGCCGCAGGACCGTGACCTACTCGGGCACCTTCAACCCGTCCGGCAACGCCTACCTGACGCTGTACGGATGGACGTCGAACCCGCTCGTCGAGTACTACATCGTCGACAACTGGGGCACCTACCGGCCCACGGGAACGTTCATGGGCACCGTCAACAGCGACGGCGGTACGTACGACATCTACAGGACGACGCGGTACAACGCCCCGTCCGTGGAGGGCACACGCACCTTCGACCAGTACTGGAGCGTCCGGCAGTCGAAGCGGACCGGCGGAACCATCACCACCGGCAACCACTTCGACGCCTGGTCCCGGGCCGGCATGCGCCTGGGCTCCTTCAACTACTACATGATCATGGCGACCGAGGGATACCAGAGCAGCGGCAGCTCCAACATCACTGTGGGCGGCACCGGTTCGGGCGGTGGTGGCGGTGGCGGGGGCGGCGGAACCGGCTGCTCCGCGACCCTGTCCGCGGGCGAGCAGTGGAGCGACCGCTACAACCTCGACGTCTCCGTCAGCGGCTCCAGCAACTGGACCGTCACCATGAACGTCCCCTCCCCCGCCAAGGTCCTCTCCACCTGGAACACCAGCGCCACCTACCCCAACGCCCAGACCCTCA